>JAZKZM010000085.1:0-1375 GCA_045612685.1 Elusimicrobiaceae bacterium | reverse complement strand
AAAAAGGAAGAAAAGCAATTTTCCCACCTTGCCCGTCTTATAAAACTTTTGATTATTTTGCAGCAGGGCGTGCTTAACTTGGATAAAGCCGCGCAGGAATGTGGTGTTTCAAGACGCACAATTTTGCGCGATATTGATATTCTTGAACAAGGAGGTATTCCCCTTTATAAGCCGACAAAGCAAGGTGCAAATTACCGCCTTTTAGAAAGCTTTAAATTTTCAAAGTTGCAGGTAACAAAAGAAAATGCTTTGCAATTTGCCGATATGTTAGATGCTGCAATAAAGTTTACAAGAACTCCGCTTAATTTAACTACACCGCTGCAAAAAGGCGTTTTGGATTTAGGGCGCACCGAACAGCAAAAACGCAAAGAATCTCGCTCTTCAAAAAATTATCAATTTTCCCCCGCAGAAATAAGCGAGGAGCAGTTTTTTTCTGCCTTTTTGCAGGAACAGCACGATGAAAAAACTCCCCCCTACTTTACAATAATGATGCTTTCTAAAATAGGAAAACTTTTTGAAAAAGAAGAAAGATTATCTTGGTATATTGATTGGCAAAAGAAATATATTGAGCGGGTTTCTATTAATTTGTTTTATATAGGCCAAAATTATAAACGGGTGCTTGAGGAGTGCAAAAAAATAATTAAAAAAGAACCAAAAGACACTTGGGCCTATAAACAAGCCGCGCTTGCTTGCTATGCCAAAAACGATATAAAAGGCGCGCTTTTGTATCTTTTAAATGCGCTTGATTACAATAAAAAAGATACTGAAGTTTATGCTTATCTTGCATTCTTTTCGCTTAAAATTAAGGATTATGAAAAAGCCATTTTCTTTTTTAAACTTGCCTGTGAGGATAATGTTGCCTGCACTCATTTTGCAAGCAGTATTTACGCCGATGCCGGCTTGTTTGATAAGGCCTTAAAGGAAATTGATAAAGCCGCCAAAAAAGACCCGCTCCACGCTAAACTTTACGCCGATATGAAGCAAGATGTATTGGCAAAGAAAAACGGAAAAAAAGAAGAAGAAAAATAGGATATATTTTATGGATATAATAGAAATAATAAACAAAAACGATATAAAAGAATTGAAAGAAGCACTTGCAAATGGAGCAGATATAAACGCGCGTGATAATTCCGGAGATACAGCACTTATGTTAGCAACTGCACTAGGGCGAATTGAAATTGTAAGACTACTTATTTCGGCCGGTGCAGATGTAAACGCACGGCGCCCTGTTAGCGGAGAAACGGCTTTATTTTATGTTCGAAAAGCAAAAATTGCCCGCATGTTGATTGAGGCTGGCGCAGATGTAAATATACGGCGTCATGCTTGCGGGGAAACGGCTTTATTTTATACCAGCAAGGCAACAATTGCCCATATG
>JAZKZM010000084.1:0-1603 GCA_045612685.1 Elusimicrobiaceae bacterium | reverse complement strand
GTTTCTTCTTCGGTTAAACCAAGAGAGCTTGCCGGTTTACCTTGGGAAAGGCACTCTTTTAATCTTTTTAAAACTTCAAGTTTTTCTTTTGCTTCTTTTGAGCCGCTTTTTGCATTGCTTTCTTGTTTAGGAAGCATTTTTTCAACACTTTCTAAGTCGGCAAGCATAAGTTCGGTTTCAATAATTTCAATATCTCTTAATGGGTCAACGGAGCCGGAAACGTGGGTAATATTTTCATCTTCAAACAAGCGCACAACATGGATAATTGCATCAACTTCGCGGATATTTGCTAAAAATTTATTGCCAAGCCCTTCGCCTTTGCTTGCGCCTTTAACAATACCTGCAATATCAACAAAGCGGATAAAAGCCGCCGTCTTTTTAGGCGGATTAAAAATTTTAAAAAGTTCATCAAGGCGTTTATCCGGAATACCCACAACACCGACATTTGGCTCTATAGTGGTAAAAGGGTAATTTGAGGCTTGCGCCCCGGCATTTGTTAAAGCATTAAAAAGGGTTGATTTGCCCACATTTGGCAGGCCGACAATTCCGATATCCATAAAAAAACTTCCTTGAATTTATTAAATATTAAAGTAATTTGAAGAACTACTCTATATATATTTTACTAAATTTGGAGTTTTTTAATTGAGTAAGTATAATTTGGAAAGTTTTAGTTTATAGATAGCCGTATGATTTATAATCATCTGTAGTGAAATCCGGCTCGGTTCTTCCTGTTTCTTGTTGGCAAACTTTATTAGCTATTTCATATCCTATTGGAGGGACTCTACAAACTCTTCTTCCTCGTTTGCTACCAGTGTAATCAAAATAGACTTGATATTTTAAATTAGTTTTTTCATCTAAACATGTTATAAGCTTGTTATCATTAACAGTAAGTTCACAATTTCCCCAATCATAACTATATTTAGTCCCTTCCTCGTTTAATTCTCCACCTGAGGGTAAAGTAATATCAAGTTCTTCTAGTTTTGTTGCGTAAGTGTCATTGGCTAAATAATAAATTTCTTGCGCATCTTTAATACTTTTTGCTAAGTTTTTAAGAGTAGACAATCTGCTTTTGGCAACGGCTACTTGATACTGGGGCAAGGCGATTGCTGTCAAGATACCGATAATTAAAACAACGACTAAAAGCTCTATAAGCGTAAATGCTTGGTTTTTCATAAAAATACCTCTTTTTTAATTAAACTTAACAAAAGTAGTTTATCAAAAAAAAAAAAATAAGCAAGACTTTTCTAAAATATCGTCCTACAAATGCACGCTGGCTTTTGCGTTGCAAAAGCAATTTTCCGCGCTACTCTTTTTGCAAATGTGTTCTTTTTTGACTTTTTTTCAGCGAAAAAAGACGGCGCAAACAAGTTTTTTTCAAAAAACTTGATTTTCAAAAAAAAAAAAATAAAATTTGAATATGTAAAGAAATACCCCACACCTAACCTCTCCCCTCTTATTTTTAAGAAGGGAGAGGTTTGGGCGGGAAATTAAGATTCGGAGAAAATAAAAATGAAATCAAATAAAGCATTTACACTTATTGAATTGTTAGTCGTTGTCTTAATTATCGGTATTTTAGCGGCTATTGCCGTTCCGCAATATCAAG
>JAZKZM010000083.1:0-2437 GCA_045612685.1 Elusimicrobiaceae bacterium | reverse complement strand
CTTACCATAATGGCAAGAAAGCAAAGCACAAAGAAGTTTTATCTTATAGAAACTATACCCCTTGAGCCATATTTAATCAATGTAACAAATTGCGAAATGCGCGTGGCCCGCAATATTGAAGCTTATAAAGCGCAAAGTATTTTGGCAAGAACTTTTGTGCTTAATAAAGTAAATGAGCGCCTAAACACAAAAAACAGCGCTTTTAGAAATTGGCTTGACTTTCAGTTTTTACCCGACGAGCGCGACCAGGCTTATATCTGCGAAATGCGCGTAAAAAATAAAACCCTGCCAAGTGAGGACATTAAAAATGCCGTTAAAGCAACCGCAAATAAAATCTTGCTTGATAAAAATAATAACCCGATAGAAGTGCATTATTGCGCTTACTGCGGGGAGTGTTCTTACTGCACCCTAAATAAACGCTGCAAGACGGAAAACGGTATGGGCGCTTGCCAAAACGGAATTGCCTATTATACCAATAAGAAAGGTTATACCTATGAACAAGTTTTAAAGAAATATCACCCCAATGCGAAAGTAGGCGATTTTTCAACAAATATGTTAAAACTTGCGGAAACTCTGCAAGATAAAGAAGAACTTGAAAATAATTTAATGGAAGCTGAAAACCGCCTAAATCAAATGATATAATTATCTTATGAAAAAGTTTTTTTATTTAGCTTTATTTGTTTTTTTGTGCGCGTGCAATACCGCACCGCAACCCCAAAACGAAATTGTTAAAGAGCAGGAAAAACCAAATCCTTGTGCAATTTTCAGCCAGGATATTTTGAACTTGGCAAAAGAAGACCCTTACTTTTTTTATATCGTAGATAAACAAAATCTTTTGGACGAAACTTATGCCCCAAGCGACCTTATCGGCAAAGGCAAATTTGCTGTTAGAAAGCAAGTTTCCGCCGCGTTTAATGAAATGTCCGCCGAGGCAAAAAAAGAGGGCTTGAATATTTGGATACTTTCCGGCTTTAGACCTTACGAAAGGCAAAAAGCAATTTACCAAAGCAGTTTAAAGCGCCACGGTCAAGAACATACCGAACGCTTTGTTGCGCGGCCCGGTTCTTCCCAACATCAGCTTGGCACAGCTGCCGATATAAACAACGTGGAAAATGATTTTGTTAATACCAAAGAATATGCCTGGCTTAAAGAAAATGCCTGCAAGTTTGGCTTTAGTTTATCTTTCCCCAAAGGCCAGGAAGAAAAAACCGGCTATGCCTTTGAACCTTGGCATTACCGCTATATCACGCCGGAAGGCTGCCGCGTGCAAAAAGAATATTTTAACAATAGCCAAGTTGATTTTTTGGCGGCACTTAATGCCTGCCTTAAATAAAATTGCTACAATAGTATTATATGATAACTTTAGAAGAAATTAAAAAAACGGCAAAACTTGCCAAAATTGAAATAACCGAAGAAGAAGCCACCCTTTACACCAGCCAACTTAGTGCCGTGTTAGATTGGGTTGCCAAATTGCAAGAAATTAAAACAAAACCCGCCCAAGCGGAAAATATACCTTGCACTTATCAAAGGGAAGATAAACCCGTTTCCTTTGAAAATAATACAGCAATAACTGCCGCTTTTAATGATAAAAAGGATAATTTTTTAAAGGTAAAAAAAGTTTTATGAAAACAGCCCGCCAAATAACAAGTGAAATTAAAGAAGGCAAAATAACTGCCGTTCAAGCCGTTTTGGAAAGTTTAAAAGTTATCAAAGAATTAAACCCTAAACTTAATGCTTTTTTAGAAGTTTACGAACAAGAAGCACTAAAAAAAGCTGAGGAAATTGACGCAAAACCTCTTGATAAAAGGGGCCGCCTTGCCGGCGTGCCTATCGCTTTAAAAGATAATATTTTATACAAGGGCCATAAGGTAAGTTGCGCAAGCAAAATGCTTGAAAATTTTGTTGCACCTTACAGCGCAAGCGTGGTAGAAAAACTTTTAAAAGAAGATGCAATAATTATAGGCAGAACTAATATGGACGAGTTTGCTATGGGTTCTTCAAATGAAAACTCGGCTTTCGGTCCTGTAAAAAACCCGCACGATTTAACAAGAGTGCCAGGTGGCTCAAGCGGCGGTAGTGCTGCGGCTGTTGCAAGCGGTATGGTAAGCGTTGCTTTAGGAAGCGATACCGGCGGCTCGGTCCGCCAGCCGTCAGCTTTTTGCGGCGTTTGCGGCGTAAAACCGACTTACGGCTCTGTTTCAAGATACGGGCTTGTTGCTTTTGCTTCAAGTTTAGACCAAATTGCGCCTATCACTTTAGATAGCCAGGATAATGCCTTTATTTTAAACATAATCAGCGGCGAAGATAAAAAAGATTCTTCCTACACAAAACCTTTTGTTTTAAAGGAAGAAGAAACAAAAGATTTAACTATTGGCATACCTACTGATTTTTTGGCCGGCCTTAACCCGGAAATTTTAGCCGCTTTAAACAAAGCAAA
>JAZKZM010000082.1:0-5374 GCA_045612685.1 Elusimicrobiaceae bacterium | reverse complement strand
CGTAAATGCGCGGTTTTTCATTCTTTTTTACCTCTTTTTGATTAAATTATAAAAGTAGTTTATCAAAAAAAAAAAATAAGCAACTCTTTTAGCAATTCTTCGTCTAAAAATGCACGCCGGCTTTTGCGTTGCAAAAGCAATTTTTTGCGCCACACTTTTTACAAATTTTGTTTTCTTTTGATTATTTTTCAGCGAAAAGAAATGCCGCGCAAACAAGTTCTTTTCTGATTATTCTTCCTACAAATGCGTATGGCTTTTACTTTGTAAAAGTAATCTTTTTTCTGATCTTTAGACAAAAGTGTTGCTTACCAGCTAATTTTGCAAAGCAAAATATAAAACATATCCCGTATGACGGAGATTTGAAAAAAACTTGATTTTCAAAAAAAAAAAAATAAAATTGAATTATCAGAAAAAAGGAATAGATGCTGAGCAAAAACACCTCAGCATGACGAAGAAAAAATAAAATCGTCATTCCGGAAGGTCTTTGTCCAGAATCTCAACCTATTAAGGAGAAAAATATTTATGAAATCAAATAAAGCATTTACACTTATTGAATTATTAGTCGTTGTCCTAATCATCGGTATTTTGGCAGCTATTGCTGTGCCGCAATACCAAATGGCTGTTGAAAAATCACGCGCAAGCGAAGCTTTTACTTTGCTTAAATCTTTAAAACAGGCCTATGATGTTTATTATTTATCTAACCCTAGGGAAAATACCCCAAACATAGAAGATTTAGATATAGATATTCCTGGGGAAAAAATTTCATCAAAAAAAATTAAAGGCCAATATTTTACTTTTATTCTTTGGGGCGCACCACATGCAAGAAGAGATGACGCAGAAGGAAATTTTTTATACTATTTAGCTTACTATTATGATCAAAATAGTTTTTACTGTATTTTACCCGAACGCAGCACCGGATACTATAATTCTAAATATGTTGCTATATGCAAATCTCTAGGTGGGGTTCAGTCTTCAGGTTGTTATAACGCTGAAGAAGACGATACCGACGCCTGCTTCAAATTACAATAAAAAGCCCAAGCATAGCACGAGGTTTTTGCAAGGATTTTTTAGGCGCGGTTTTAATTTGCCACGCAGAGCACTCTTTTTTGCGAGGATTTTGGAGATAGTTTTAATTAGTTTTTCCTTTGTGAAAAGGAAAAACGCTTTTAGAAATGAGGTATACCCCGAGCGGGCGGCAGCCCCGTGTATCCGAAATTTCTAAAAAATTAAAAATAGCCCAAAAGACGAAGTAAATATACATAATGGCACAGTATTTTGCGTTTATAGTAGGCGCAACCGCGGGAGAGTATACTGTAAAAGGCCGGCAGGCCGAAGTATCCGACCAAGGTTGCAACACCCTATAAACGCAAAAGACAAAGCCAATTATTTTTCTTTGCCGCTTAGTTGGACCATATACGCCTTAAAATCATTCACATCAGTCGCGCGTGTTAAGGCATCTTCATAAGTAATTTTCTTACTTAAATAAAGTTCGGCCAAGCTGCGGTTCATTGTGGACATACCAAATTGCGTGCCGGATTGCATAACATGAATAAGTTGTTCGGTTTTCTCATCGCGGATGATAGCGCGGGCAGCGGAAGTTGCAAGTAAAACTTCAGTTGCGAGAACGCGGCTTTTACCATCAGCGGTAAGCAATAATTGTTGGGAGAAAACCGCCTCAAGCACGAAGGATAATTGTGTTCTTGCCTGCACTTGTTGGTTTGGCGGATACATATCAATAATACGGTTAATGGTTTGCATAGCGTCATTGGTATGCAAAGTAGCAAAAACCAAGTGGCCTGTTTCAGCAGCGTTAAGGGCTTGCTGGGTTGTTTCCAAATCTCTTAACTCACCGACCAAGATAACATCAGGGTCTTGCCTTAAAACATATTTAAGAGCGGTTGCGAAACTTTCGGTATCGTGGCCGACTTCTCTTTGATTGACGATACTTCTTTTATGTTTATGGACGAATTCCACCGGGTCTTCAACAGTCATGATATGATAACCGTAATTTTCATTAATATAGTTAATCATACTTGCAAGAGTTGTTGATTTGCCCGAACCTGTAGGCCCTGTAACCAAAATTAAACCTTTATTTAAATTGACGATTCTATCAACGGCAGCGGGAAGGCCAAGTTCTCTAAATGTTTTAAAACCAACGGGAATAGCCCTTATAGCCACGCCGACGCTACCTCTCTGGCGAAAGACATTAACCCTTATACGGCCGACATCTTTAATAGAAAAAGCGAAGTCAAGTTCATTATGGGTTTCAAATCTGCTTTTTTGCTCATCAGTCATAATAGAGTAAATCAAGGCTTGCGTTTGTTCTGGGGTTAAAGGGTCAAAAGGTGTAGCAAAAAGCTCCCCGTTAATACGCAAAATAGGCGGCACACCAACCGTTAAATGCAAGTCGGAAGCACCTTTATCTTTCATTAAATTAAACAATTCGTCAATCAACATTTTTTTATTCTCCTTTCATTAATAAATCTATCCCTAAATTATTCAGTCCGTTAATTTCATTTTTATCCAAATCTATGCTAAAAGAATAAACCATAGGCTCTTGGCGAATCTTATTTGCATTAAAATGGACATAATAGTTATTACCGCTTAAAACATCAGCCACCCAATTAGTTTGATAATAAGCGTATTTATTATTTAAATATTCTTCCAAAGTTTTACCGTTTGGAAGAATAAATCTTTTTACTTTAGCTATGGCCCTTTGTTTATCAGCAGAGCTAGCCTGCGCGCCACTATAAGCAGAAGTATCTGTTGTTGGCGGCATTTCCGCAATGGAACGTGGTTTTCTTGCCGGCTCTTCTGCTGCGACGGAAGCATTATCCCTTGCCATAGCCGTAGGCTTAGATATAGGCGCGGCAGAAGCTTGCGCTTTTTCATTTCCGTTGCCCATAAAAGCCAAAACAAGAGCAATAACTACAAGCACAAACATAACAACAAGCAAAAGGTATATTTTATTATTTTTTACTTGTTTATCTAAATCAGAGCCTTTATCAACAGTCCTTATTTTTATATCTTCTCTTTGTTCTTTATCCGTGCCGTAAGTATCATAAATATTTTCTGTTATATCTTTAAGTTCTTTTGTTTTTTGCTGTGTTTTTTCAAAAATATTAAGAATAGGAGTATCTTCTAAAGTATCTTCTGTAGGCAAGGAATTATCAGCTACAAAATCAGCCGTTTGCTCTGAAGAAGATTCTTCTTGCCCGCTTAAAATTGCTTTAGCCGGTATATCTTCAAGCAAAGTATCGCCATCTGCATCTAAGCGCGGGGCTATTGTATGGTCTGAAATTGTCTCTTCCACATTTGGTGCAATTTGAGGTCTATCACTTTCAAAAGGATTTTTTTCTTCTGTTTTTACAGGTTCTTCTACGTGTTCTTCTGCCGGTTTTTCCTGTTTTGGTTCTAATATAGCGGAAAAATCTTCTTCCTCAAAATCTTCCGTCGGAGTATCTAAGGTTTCATTTTTTATTTCTTCATTTTTATTGTCTGCTTTTTCAATAGTTTCTTTTGAATTTTCATTAGCAGAATAATCTACTTCAATATCATCTAAAGCAATTTCCTGCGGTATTTCCATTTCAATATCGCCTGAAATTATAGCCGCAAAATCTTGCCCGTAAGTTTGCGCAGACTTCCAAAATTCGGCCTGTTCCGCTTTATCTTGCGGGCATACCAAAGAATCCGCCGTAAAGAGATTATCTTTTGCTATTTCTTCCGCGGTCCAAGGACCAAGAATATCGCCTTCCTTTAGATACCAATATTTCATTTATTTTCCGTTATAATTAATTGCGGCCTCTACTCTATTTAATACCATATCTTTGCCCATATATTCAAGCATTTTAAATAAAGTCGGGCCATGGCTTCTGCCGGAAACAGCCGCTCTTAACGGGTGGAAAACCTGCCCCGCCTTTAAGCCATTATCTTTGGCTGTTTTGCGGGCAATTTCTTCAAGGGCTGTGTCCGTCCAATTATCCAAAGCGCTGTAAGCATCTTTAATTAACTTAAGAGATGCTTTTGCAGCATCGGACTTTAAAACTTTTTCAATTACATCCTCTTCATATTCTACATTATCTGTAAAGAAAAAGTTTATCAAATTCGGAATTTCTTTTAAAGTTTTATATTTTTCTTGTTCAAGAGCAATAATATTTTTGAGTTTTTGTTCATCTTGCCCTTGACCGACATTTGCTTCTTTTAAGAAGGGTTTTGCCGCTTCGTATAAAGCATCAAGACTCATTTGGCGGATATATTCGCCATTCATCCAAGTTAATTTAGCATTATCAAAAACGGCAGGGCTTTTTTGGCAGCCTTTGATATCAAATTTCTTTTCAAGTTCACCTGGTGCAAAAAGTTGCTGAGAATCGCTTGTGCTCCAACCGAGCAAAGCAAGATAGTTAATTAAAGCTGCCGGCAAGAAACCTTGTTTTTTATATTCAATAACACTGGTATCACCATGGCGTTTTGAAAGTTTTGTGCCGTCGGGCCCGTGTATCATTGAAAGGTGCGCCATTATCGGGTGTTGCCAACCGAAAGCTTTATAAATTTGAATTTGAGCCGGAGTATTTGAAATATGGTCATCACCTCTAATCACATGAGTCATACCCATTAAATGGTCGTCAATAACGCAGGCAAAATTATAAGTTGGATATCCGCTTGTTTTTTGAATAACCAAATCGTATAAATCTTTATTTTCAAAGGAAACATGTCCGCGGATTAAATCATCAAAAGCGGTTGTTCCTTCTTTTGGCATTTTAAAACGGATAACATATTTTCTGCCCTTGTCTTCAAGTTCGGCCTGCTGTTCTTTTGTTAAATTGCGGCATCTGCCGTCATATCTTGGCGGGCGGTGGTTTGCAAGGGCGTCTTTACGCATGGCCTCAAGTTCTTCTTCGGTGCAATAGCATTTATAAGCAAGGCCTCTTGCTAAAAGGTCATCAATATATTTTTTATATAAACCTTGGTCTGCTCTTTGTGCTTGATAGTAAGGAGAGTGCGGGCCTTTAATTGTGCCATCCGGCATAGGGCCTTCATCCCAGGTTAAACCGGCCCACATAAGCCCGTCATAAATTGCTTTTACAGATTCTTGAGTGGATCTTTCTTCATCAGTATCTTCTATTCTTAAAATAAAAGAGCCACCTTCCTTTTTGGCAAAAAGATAATTAAAAAGTGCTGTTCTAAGGCCGCCAATATGTAAGTGCCCTGTCGGCGAGGGGGCAAAACGAACTCTGATACTCATTTTATTTTCCTCTCAATATTTTATATAAATATATTATACTTAAATTAAAGACATTTTTTAAGGAGATTATTTTTATGGCACTTAGAATTTTTGTAACCGGCGGAACTTTTGATAAAGAATATAATGAACTTA
>JAZKZM010000081.1:0-6834 GCA_045612685.1 Elusimicrobiaceae bacterium | reverse complement strand
CATAAGTTCACTATATCTGCTTTTATCAACTGCCCTTTGATATTGTGGCACAGCAATTGCAGCTAGGATACCAATAATTAAAACAACAACTAACAACTCTATAAGCGTAAATGCGCGGTTTTTCATAAAAAAACACCTCTTTTTTGATTAAACTTAACAAAAGTAGTTTATCAAAAAAAAAAAAATAAGCAAGACTTTTGAGGATTCTTCCTACAAATATCGTTTGGCTTTTATTTCATAAAAGCAATTTTATTTGCTACACTTTCTGCGAAATTTGTTCTCTTTTTGGCTATTTTTCAGCGAGGATTTTTTGGCGATTACGCAACAGAGCAAATTGTTTTGCAAGGATTTTGCATTTGAATCCAAATTAAGCTAAACGCAGCATATCGTTTTGCGAGGATTTTTTGGCTATTGCGCAACAGAGCAAATTGTTTTGCAAGGATTTTGCGTTTGAATCCAAATTAAGCTAAACGCAGCATATCGTTTTGCGAGGATTTTTTAGGCATAATAAAATTATGCCGACCTATTTTTTATTTTCTTTAAGATGAGGTATAGTAGGGAACCACGCCCGCTAGGGCGGAACTATCCGAAATCTTAAAAAAATAAAAAAGAGGAAAAAAGCCGAAGCAAAACCACTTGTAAAAAACATATTAATTATTAATAATATATTATAGAGGTATATTTATGAAAAATGAAAACGAGAAAAGTAAGGCTGTTTCCAGCAAAATAATTGTGCTTTATTTAGTAGGAATATTAGTTGTTATTTTTCTTTCTTTACCTTTAATTTTCCAAGATAAAACAATAAATATAAGCAAGCAAAATCAAGAACAGGAAGCCTTACCTTTAAAGAGCGAAAACCCTTTTACCCATTATTTTAAATTATTCAAAAATTTCTATGGCTCAAATAATAAAAATGAATTTTCAAAAATAAAAAAAGATTTACAGACAAGAAATGCGGCTAATACTTCGGCCCAAAAAAGAACTTATCAACAAGCCCTCACTTCTAAAACAGCGGCTGTTTCAGGTGAGCAAACACCTACAGCACACCAGAATTATTATGACGAAGAAAACCCAAGACACTACAAGCAAAATGAAGAACCTTCCCAAACTTACAAACCTTTGCCACAAGCAATTGAAGCACCAACCAAACAAGAACCTTTTGAAGATTTCCTTATGGAAGGGCTTTATGACGCTTCACAGTTAGACTCTTATGAAAGAAAATTAGCGGCAATAAAAAATACAAAAGATATTGTTAATACAAATCCTTTTGTCTTTTTGCCTTCTGCTGCACAAATAGAAAAACCTTTAGCAAAAAACAACACTTCAATAATTACTCAAAATAATCAGCCACAAGGAACGCAAAGCATACTCTTTAACGACGGAACAAATACTAATAGGGTATCGGATTTAGCCAGCAGATATATAAATAAGGTAATTAATCCTTTTAATACAAATAGCACTATTACGAATAAAATAAATATTGACGGCCTGCCTTTTGAAACACAAGCAGGTATAGTTTCTGATAAACTAAACACTATATATATAACTAATCAGGCATCCTCAGGCGAGGGTAGTTCATCCCAAGGCAATCAAGGCGGACAAGATAATCCAAGGCCGCCCTTGCCGCCAGCCCCGCCTAAAGATACTTTTGACCCGACAAAATGGGACCCGCAAGTGGATATTCTTTGCTCTGTGCCGACTTTAGTTGCCGCTCAAGAAAACACCGCGCAGCCAAAATCTGCCGAACAAAAACCGGAAAACGAAAACCCCGATAAAATAGAACATTGCGACCAAGAATTACAAGATAAACTGCCAAAAGTTAATAATAATATGCAAAAAAATTATAATTATGTTTTGGTCTCCGGCAGATATAAAGGCCAAATAATGATACCGGCATATAATTCTTTGTCCGACACTATTTTAACTTTCGGTATTCAATCTTTTGACCAGAACTTTATAAATTATCCGCAACAATTACAAGGCAAAAAGTTCTCCGAAAATACAAAAGCAACCGACTTTAATTTTGCAGTATCTTTAAACCCGCAAACATTTAATCAAATTATGCAGGATGAAAAAACTATACTTATTTCCGTTGACCCCGAAGACCAAAAAAGATTCCCGGAAAAAACAATTTTGATACAAAGCGGCGAAATTGGAACTTTCAGCGGCGTAAATAGAATTATTGAAGAAATAAATAATTTCCCGCAAAAACAGGCCGAATTTAAAAAAGCCGCCGAGGAAAAAGCAAAACAGGAAAAAGAACAAAAAACACAAAATTTACAAAATAAAATAAATGCCGCAATATAAAACTATGAAAATAAAAATAGATTTAAGCAATTTAGAACAATGTTTGCCTAAAAATTTAACTCCTCAAAAAAGAGATAAATTTAAAACTTTGTTCTATTCAAAAATGGCCCTTTTGATGCACGAAATGTATAAAGGCAAAATAACCAGTTTTCCTAAAGCATCTTTTTTAGGACCGGCTTGGCTTAATATTTGGTATACCCCAGGAGTAAGCGCACCCACTTTGGCAATAAAAAATAAAGAAGAAGATTCTTATAAATTAACCAACCGCGCAAATAAAGTTGCTATTGTTAGCGACGGGACACGCGTTTTAGGCCTTGGCAACTGCGGGCCTAAAAGTGCACTTGCCGTTATGGAAGGTAAAGCCCTTTTAATGAATAAACTTGGCGCAATAGATGCAGAGCCTTTATGTATTGATTCTAAAGATGAAAACGGCATAAACCAAGCAGAAAAAATTATTGATTTTGTAAAAATGGTAAGCCCTTCTTACAGCGCAATTAATCTTGAAGATATAAGCCAACCAAATTGTTATAAGGCCTTAGACACTCTAAAAGAAACTTGTCCTATACCCGTCTGGCACGACGACGCACAGGGCACTGCCTGTATTACTTGCGCCGCTTTAATAAATGCCTTAAAAGTAGCCGGCAAAAAAATTGAAAAAGTAAAAATAATTTTATTTGGTGCCGGTGCTGCAAATACCAGCACGGCAACTTTCCTTTTTGCACTTGGTGCAAATCCAAAAAATATGATTTTATTTGATTCTAAAGGCCCTTTACATAAAAACAGAATTGATTTAAAAAATAATCCTAACTATTACAAACAATGGGGTTTATGCCAAAAAACAAATCCCCAAAATATAAGTTCTAAAGAAGAGGCTTTTAAAGAGGCAGATGTTTTAATTGCTTTTTCAAGACCGGGTCCAAATGTAATTGAACCGGACTTAATTAAACTTATGGCAAAGCGCGCAATCGTGTTTGCATGCGCTAATCCCGTGCCGGAAATTTACCCCGAAGAAGCAATAAAAGCAGGCGCTTTTATCGTTGGCACAGGCAGGGGTGATTTTGAAAATCAAATAAATAATTCCCTTTGCTTTCCGGGTATTTTAAAAGGTGTTTTGCTGTGCGGAGCAAAAAAAATAACCGATACTATGGCACTTGCCGCAGCAAAAGCAATAGCCAAAAGAGCGCAAGATACAACTTTAAATCGCCACCATATTTTGCCAGACCAAAAAGATATGGAAGTTTACCCCCTTCAAGCAGCGGCTGTTGTAGCACAGGCAAAAAAAGAGGGCCTTGCCACTATCAAAATTACACCTAAACAAGTTTACGCGCAAGTTAAAGCGGAAATTATTAAAAGAGAAAAAATAAGCAAACTTTTAATCAAAGGAAATTTTATAAAAAAGCCGGCGCAAAGTTTAATTGAAAAAGTTTTTAAGCAAACTTTAAAGGAAGTTTTATGAAGATTATAGAAGCAAAAAATATCACAAATACCGTCAAAAAAATGTGTATTAAGGCAGCGCACGAGTTGCCAAGTGATGTTTTGCTTGCTATAAAAAAATCTAAAACAAAACAAACAGGCCTTGCCAAGCATTTAACAGAACTGATGCTTGAAAACGCCAAAATTGCCAAAACAGAACTTTACCCCCTTTGCCAAGATACGGGCAGCTCAGTTTTTTTTGTGGAAATAGGCACTGAAATTTTTATTAAAGGGAATATAACAAAAGCAATTAACGATGGCGTAAAACAGGGCTACACGGAAGGTTATTTAAGAAAATCTATCGTCAAAGACCCGCTTTTTAAACGCAAAAACACAAATGATAATACACCGGCAATTATTCACTATGATTTTAAAGAAGGCGATAAATTAAAAATTTCGCTTTTGCTTAAAGGGGCAGGCTCGGAAAATAAAAGTGTTTTAAAAATGTTTGCACCAAGCGCAAGTGTTAAAGATATAAAAGATTTTGTTTTATCAGTCGTTAAAGCAGCCGGTGCAAATGCTTGCCCGCCTTTTGTTATCGGTACCGGTATCGGCGGAAATTTTGAAGAGTCCGCCAAACTTGCTAAAAAAGCCTTGCTTAGAAAAATAAATAATTTTAATAAAAATAAATCTTACGCTGAGTTAGAAAAAAATTTACTTAAAGAAATAAACAAAACAAAAATCGGGCCGCAAGGCCTTGGCGGCAATATTTCTGCTTTAGGTGTTTTTATAGAACAAGCACCTTGCCACACCGCAAGTTTGCCCGTTGCCGTAAATATAAGTTGCCATAGTTCAAGGCATATAACAGAGGTTTTATAATGCACTTAAAAACACCTTTAAGTTTAGAAAAAATAAAAAATATAAAAGCCGGCACACAAATTTTTTTAAGCGGGACAATTTTTTCTATGCGCGATAAAGCACATAAAAAAATGGTAGAAGAAAATTTTTATCCCCTAAATTTAAAAAATCAAACAATTTTTTATATGGGCCCTTCACCGACGAGGCCAGACCATAAAAGCGGCAGTTGCGGCCCCACCACCAGCGCCCGTATGGATAAATGGACCCCCACTTTTATAAAAAAAACGGGTATAATTTGTATTATAGGCAAAGGGGAGCGTTGCCCTAAAGTTAAAAACGCAATGAAAGGCAAAGTTCTTTATTTGTTTGCTTTTGGCGGGCTTGGCGCTCTTTACGCAAAATGTGTTAAAAAAAGCGAAGTTGTGCTTTTTAAAGAATTTGGCTGTGAAGCAGTTTATAAACTTGAAGTTGAAAATATGCCCTTAATTGTGGCACAAGATATTAAAGGAGAATCTATTTTATGAAAAAAATTATGTCTTTATCTTTATTTTTAATTGCTACTATTTGTTTTTGTGCTTGTATAGGTTCTAATGCCCCAAGAACAAATAATCAAAAAGAAGCTGACGAGGCTTCCACTTATAACCGCTCTAAAAAAGCATCTTATGAAAACAGAATAAGATATTCCGCTTTCGCTCCTTTTATGTATGAAGATAAATTTTATTCTTATTATTCTTTGGCTTATACGCCTTCTAACCCGGATAAAAACGGTTATAGCGAAGCCGTCTTAAAAAATGGCCCAAAAGCCGGGCAAACCGTGCGCACAAAAAATATTATTTATAAAACCAAAGCCGCCCAGGCAAGTGATTTAAAGAAAGGCCAAGTTGTTTTAGTTAATCATTGGAACCCAAGAATCCAAGATGAAAATGCCCGTATTGATATTTGGAGAAAGGGCGTTGTTTATAATTTAGATGAAATAGACAATGGCAAAGTTATGCTTGAATTCCCGCATGACCAAAACGATTTTATGGCAACAAAAGAAACTTATCTTTTGCAAAATATTCGTTTAATTGTAAAACCCATTTTAAAAGACCCAAGGAATTTTATAGAGTAAAATGCTAAAAAAATTATTATTTATTTTACCTTTTATATTATTAACCGGCACTATAAATGCTACGCAAATAGAAGAATATTTAATAGACACTCCTACAGCAAAAGTATCACCGGTAAAAACTTTTACGGCAACAAGCCGCATTTTTAGTGGGGGCGGGCTTCTTACATTTTTTACTTTTACCCCTTTTGAACGTTTTTCTATAGGAACAGGTATAACCTTAGAACATATCGTTGGAACTAATGACGAAGATATTAAAATTTTGCCACCTTCCTTGCAATTAAAATTTCAAATGTATGACGGAAGCGAAACTTGGCCAATGCTTGCTATCGGTTTTAATAATCAGGGGTTTTATTACAACCACGACGAAGATAAATATTTGCAACTTGCAAAAGGGCTTTATTTATCAGCCACACAGGAAGTTTTTACGGAAGGTTTAATGCTTAATTACGGCGCAAATATAACTACCGATGGATTTGAGTTTGATAAATTGCACGCTTTTATATCTCTAAACTATGAGATTACAAATTATTTGGATTTTATGGTTGAATGGGATAATATACGCTCTATAAAAACTTCCCGCGTAAATAGTGGTTTAAGGCTGTATATATCAGAGTTATTTGCCCTTGATTTTGCAGTGCGCAATTTTAATAATAAAGCTGAAAGGATTTTACAAATAAAATACAATTATACTTTCTAGGGGTTTTTATGGCAGAAAAAATACAAAGAAAAATAATATTTATAAAAAAGAAATTCCAATTAAAAATTGTCGCTTTTGTTATGCTGTGTGTCCTTTTTGCAACAGCTTTGATAACTTATGAATTTCTTTCGCTAATGCAAGAAATTTTTGCAAAACATCCGGCCCTTTTGCAAAGTATCTTTGCAGAAGGTTCTTCCTTTGTCATATTTTTCTTAATAAAAATAGCAATTTGTTTTATTGTTATTTTGCTTTTTACGGCACTTTTATCAAACAAAATTGCCGGCCCGATTTACCGCTTTGAAGAAGCCTTCAAACAAGTGGCCCAAGGCAATAAAAAAGTGCGTGTTTCGCTAAGGCAGGGCGATACTTTAAGAGATTTGGAAAAAGGCTTTAATAATATGATGGATATATTAGATGACAGTGCTAATAAGGAGGAAAATAAATAATG
>JAZKZM010000080.1:0-1366 GCA_045612685.1 Elusimicrobiaceae bacterium | reverse complement strand
CCTTTTATTTTGAGCAATTTAATAATTGAGCATTAACTTTTTTATTCAAATAGTGCGTATGGGTATAACTAATATTCCCGCTTTCATTGTTATAACCATAGGTATAACCTGCTTTTCTACCGCCATAAGAACCTAAAGCTGTCACAATAAAATTTTCCGGTTTTTTGGCAATACTGAAACTTTGCTCAGGTTTGCGTTGTTTGCAATAATAGCCGGTATATAAATCTACATTAATATTGGTATTATTACCTGAGGATTCGCAAACACCATTTTTGCAAGGATAATATGATTCTGAAACTGTTATTGTATCTGTTGTTTTAAAATAAGTATGACCTGTTGGACTTATAGGATTTAAAACACAATTAAAACTATTGCCCAAACTGCTGCCGGTATGATTATCTGAAATCTGTTTGCAAAGTTCATTATTGCTATAAGAAGCTCTCCAAGAATTAAAATTATCATAAGTTGTATTAGCAAGTTGATAGCAAAGATTTAAAGGCGCAGAATCATGGAAACATTGCGGATTGTTCATCATAAGTTCAGTAGCATCTTGGGCATAAGTTATCATATAGGGGGCACCAAAGTTCTTGAATGTTATACCGCAATAAGGTCTTAGAGTTGCAGCAGCAAGAGTTCTTGCCAAATCACCAGAGGTATTACCACTTTGTCCCTCTAAACGTGTATCTATTGGATGAGAAATAATCTCCTGAACAGAACCGCCATAGTTTAGAACCATACTAGGATATCTTCTTATAAGGCCATCACAAGACCCATTATGTCCGCTAACGCCGTTCCAAACATATTCAGTATAAGGATTGGAAATTAAAGGATTATAGGTATCAAACATATTTTGGGTAAAATAAGGCCTATTGCATTTATAAACGACTTGATTAGAGCAAGTAAAAGTCCTAGTATGTATAGTGTTTTGCGGGCAGCTATTACCGCAGGTATCAGTGCAAGTTCCGGGGTTTTGGTCCAGACAAGTTGAAATAGCAGAAAATTCCGTTACCGTTCCAAGCCAATTATCACTTTCCGGCTCGGGAGGAACAACCTGAGTTGCACTTCCGCAGGTGGCAAACCAAAAGTCTTTAGCGGCACTGGGGCTTGCGGAAAAATAGTCATTACTTATAGTATAAGCCGGCAATCTGATCCAGTTTATATCACATTTTGGATTACCCATTTTGACATTATCAATATTTAAAGCACCATTGTTAGTCAATACACTGCCTGTATTATGAAAATCGCTGTTTCCGCCGTAAATAGTATCAACTTTTGAATTTGTAATAGTAGAATCACTTCCGGTTTTAAGTGCACCTCCGGAACCGATACTGACATTACCGGTAATAGCAGAAGCAGGCATATAAAC
>JAZKZM010000079.1:0-2184 GCA_045612685.1 Elusimicrobiaceae bacterium | reverse complement strand
CAACTGAAGGGTTTGGGTCTTGTGTTTCCCCTTTGCAAATGCTATTGCGCCAATCTGTTTCATCCGTAGTCCCTCTTATTTGACAACGACGCAACCCGGCGTTTTCATCTTCTATGTAATTAAACCAGTGAGCGTATACCATATTTTCATTTTCGGAAGTTATACATAGAATTCTCATTTTGTTTAATTTACAAATTCCCCAATCGTAATTAAATACTGTCTGTTCATATTCTGAAGAGGTGCTGTTAGGTTTAGGTAATGCAATGTCCAATTCTGATAGGACATTTGTATATTTCCCGTTAGTTAAATAATACAATTCTTCTGTTTGAGCCACACTATCCACTATATTTTTTAGAGTAGAATACCGGCTTTTTGCTACAGCAACTTGATACTTTGGCACAGCAATTGCCGCCAAAATACCGATAATTAATACTACTACTAGCAATTCTATAAGCGTAAATGCTTTATTTGTTTTCATTTTTATTTTCTCCGAATTTTAATTTCCCGCCTATTCCTCTCCCTTCTTTTTTAAAGAGGGGAGAGGTTAGGTGTGGAGTATTTCTTTATCACAATTTCAATTTTATTTTTTTTTTTTTGAAAATCAAGACTTTTGTTTCTTGCTATTACACAATGAAAAATCCCCCGCATTTACTGGTTTTATAAAAGTTGCTCCGGCTGTATCAGAGGTATGTGTTGCCAAGTTATCTTGGGGGCTACTGATTTTTGCCCGCCATTTCAAAAGGTTATTTTTGTAAAAAATAGTCCAATTTATAGCGTTTTGCCTTCTAAAAACCAATATGGTATAATAATTTTAGATTTAAGCCCATTTTGCGCAGTGATAGCGCATATTATTGTTCTTTTAGTAAATCTTTTTAGTGGTTGAGAGGTTTAAATTATGGCTTTACCACAAGAATTTATTGATTATACATCTGATTTATTTGGCTCAGATATTTGGCAAAAATTTTTAAAAGCGCTAAATGAAGAATCTTTGGCAAGCATCCGTTTTAATCCATTTAAAATGCCAAAAGAGCAAATTTTTGCCGACTTAGAACAGGTGCCTTGGTGTAAAAACGGCTTTTGGCTAAAAGAGAGGCCTAATTTTACAAAAGACCCACTTTTGCACGCGGGTGTTTATTATGTGCAAGAAGCGGGCTCTATGTTCTTAGACCAAGTCTTGCGCCAGTATGTAAAAGAACCTACTCTTGCTTTAGATTTATGTGCCGCGCCCGGCGGCAAATCAACTTTAATGCGTGCTACTTTGCCACAAGGCTCAATGCTTATCAGTAATGAGCCGGATAGAAGACGCGCAAATATCTTGCTTGAAAATATGCAAAAGCAAGGCCACAGCGAAGTTTTAATAACCCACAATTTGCCGCAAGATTTTAATAAAACGCATTGGCTTTTTGATTTAATTTTAGTTGACGCACCTTGCTCGGGGGAAGGGCTTTTCCGTAAAGATAAAGAGGCAATAAACGAGTGGAGTTTAAATAATGTTTTATTTTGCCAAAAACGCCAGCGCCAAATTTTAAGTGATATTTGGCCTTGCCTTAAAGAAGGGGGGCTTTTAATTTACAGCACTTGCACTTTTAATACGCGCGAAAATGAGGAAAATGTAAAGTTTATTATAGAAGAACTCGGCGCGGAAATTTTGCCTGTTGATATAAAACCCGAGTGGCAAATAAAAGGCTCTTTGCTTGCGGGGTGGAATTATCCTGTTTATCGTTTTATCCCCGGTATAACAAAAAGCGAAGGGCTTTTTATGGCAGTTTTACGCAAAAAATCTGCTTCTTCAAATCCCGTTCTTTTGCCGCAAACAGCAAGAAAACACGCCTTAGCAAATAAATTAATACATTTGCTTTCAGACGGCAACCCACAACCCGAGCAAAAAGGCAAAGAGCAAATACCGACTGCCGCGCAGGCCCTTTCTTTAACTTTTCCAAAAGATAAATATCCGCAAGTTGATTTAACTTTAGAGCAGGCTCTTCGTTTTTTACACCGCGAAAGTTTTGCCCTGCCCGCCGATACTCCCAAAGGTTTTGTTATTGTCTGTTATAAAGACCAGCCACTTGGTTTTATGAAGAATCTTGGCGATAGGGCCAACAACTTATACCCAAAAAATTGGGCCATCAGGAAATTTTTTGCGGTGGCTTTTGGACTATTTTTAATTTTTTAGAAATTTCGGAT
>JAZKZM010000078.1:0-2245 GCA_045612685.1 Elusimicrobiaceae bacterium | reverse complement strand
GTATCCGAAATTTCTAAAAAATTAAAAATAGCCCAAAAGCCGCCGCAAAAAACTACTTAGATAATTGCCACTCTATATATTTAGTAGCAAAATGCTTAAGAAAAGTTTCGCGGAAAGCAAAAATATCAACTTCTTTTTTAATTAATTCTTTGACGCTGGCGGCGTTTAAATTTTTATCCACTTTATTATTTAAGTTTACGCCAACGCCAACGATAAGCCATTCCAGTTTTTCGCTGGAAACGGCACTTTCAATTAAAACGCCGCAAATCTTTTTTTCGCCGGTTTTGGTTTTAACAAGAACATCATTAGGAAGTTTAATAGAAGTTTTAAGACCAAACATTTCTTCAAGGGCAAGGGCTGCTGCTTGGCCGGTTTTTACACTTAAATCGGAAAGAGAGGTCTTTTTTTCCGGCTTTAATAAAAGACTGATATAAAGGCCGCCTTTTTCGCTCTGCCAAGAATGTTCAAAACGCCCACGTCCCGCAGTTTGGCTTTGCGCACAGATTGCAAGATTATCCGTCAAGGCAGATTTTTTGGCAAGTTCTTTTGCTAAATCTTGAGTGGAAGAAACTTCTTCAAGTTCTATTATTTGGGATAAGTTAAAATTAAAATTCATTTTCTTTTTCCTTTTTTTGCTTTTTTATTTTGGACCATCATATCTTTAAGTTCAAAAAGTTTATCCCTTAAAGTAGCGGCAAGTTCAAAGTTAAGATTATCGGCGGCCTCGCGCATTTGATTTTCTAAATCTTTAATAAACATTGGCAAGTTTTTGGCACTTGGCAAGGCATCTTCAACACTATGAATTGCGTTTAGGGCGCTGCCTTTTGAAATTTCCTCAAACTCCGCCATTTTAACTTGCGTTTTTTGAATTGTGCGCGGCGTGATATTGTGTTCTTTATTATATTGCTGCTGCAAAGTGCGCCTGCGGTCCATTTCCAAAAGGGCCTGCTTCATTGAAGGCGTTTGACGCTGGGCGTATAAAATAACTTCGCCTTCCACATTTCTGGCGGCGCGGCCTGCAATTTGAATTAAAGTTGTTTGATTTCTTAAAAAGCCCTCGTTATCGGCTTCTAAAATTGCAACAAGGCCGACTTGCGGGATATCAAGACCTTCCCTTAAAAGATTTATACCGACAAGAACATCAAATTCTCCGGCGGCAAATTGCCTTAAAATTTCTATTCTGTCTAGGGCTTCAATACTGCTGTGTAAATAGCGAGCTTTGACGCCTTTTTCAAGCAAGAAACTTGATAAATCTTCCGCCGTTTTTTTGGTTAAAGCCAAAACTAAACTGCGCTGCTTGGCAGCCGCTTTTGCTTTTATTCTTTCAAGTAAATCTTCAATTTGACCTTCTGCTTTTAGCACTTTTACAGGCGGGTCAACAAGACCTGTCGGGCGGATAATTTGCTCCACAATATTATTTTTGCTCACACTTAATTCATAAGGCCCTGGAGTGGCCGAAACAAAAACGACACTCTGCACAAGGTTTTCCCATTCTTCAAATTTCAATGGGCGGTTATCAAGTGCGCTTGGCAAACGAAAGCCAAAATCAACAAGCATTTGTTTGCGTGCTCTATCGCCGTTAAACATACCGCGTATTTGCGGGATAGCCACATGGGATTCATCAACAAAAACAACAAAATCTTTATAATTTCTAAAATAATCTAAAAGACAATTTGGGCGGCTGCCCGCTTCGCGGAGTTCAAGTTGGCGCGAATAATTTTCTATACCGCTGCAAAAGCCTGTTTGCTCCAAAAGTTCAAGGTCATAATTGGTGCGCTGTTTTATGCGGTGCGCTTCAACAAGTTTGTTTTGGGATAGAAAAAATTGTTCCCTTTCGCGCGCTTCTTGGCGGATACTTTCAAGCGCTTGAGATAACTTTTCATCTTCCGAAACAAATTGCTTGGCAGGGGATAGCCAGACATCTTTTAAATCGTTTATTATTTGGCCGCTTACGGGGTGAATTTCGCTTAGAGATTTAATGGTATTATTTTCTATTTCCACTCTTAAAGCACTTTGGCTGTAAGGCGGAAAAATATCCACGCAAGCACCGCGCAAGCGGAAAGTGCCGGGAATAAATTCCATTTCGCTTCTTTCGTATAAAATTTTTATTAAATGTTTTGTAAAAGATGTGCGGTTTAAGAGTGCGCCTTTTTGAAGGAAAATTCTTAACTTTTCAAAACTTTCCGGCGAACCGATATTATAAATTGAAGAAACTGATGCCACGACAATAGTATCTTTTCTTGTA
>JAZKZM010000077.1:0-1608 GCA_045612685.1 Elusimicrobiaceae bacterium | reverse complement strand
GTGAACGCTTTGTTTTTCATAAAAATACCTCTTTTTGATTAAACTTAACAAAAGTAGTTTATCAAAAAAAAAAAATAAGCAAGACTTTTGAGGATTCTTCCTACAAATATCGTTTGGCTTTTATTTCATAAAAGCAATTTTATTTGCTACTCTTTTTACAAATTTGTTCTTTTTTGGCTATTTTTCAGCGAAGATTTTTAGATTATTTATTACTCTTTGGACTAAAAAGCAGCATATCCGTTAATTTTGCGAAGCAAAATACAAAGCATATTTCGTAGGACGAAGAATTAAGAAAACTTGATTTTCAAAAAAAAAAAAATAAAATTTGATTAGGTGAAAAAACACCCCATCCCTAACCCTTCCCCTTTTCTTTGAAAAAGGGCAGGGAATAAGCGGACAAGATTCCCGACAAAGACTCTCGGGAATGACAAAGAAAAAGGAGAAAATATGAATAAAAAAGCATTTACACTTATTGAATTATTGGTGGTAGTTTTAATTATCGGTATTTTAGCGGCTATTGCCGTGCCGCAATATCAAAAAGCAGTAGGCAAAAGTAGAGCCTCGCAAGCTATTATTGTGCTTAAATCTTTACTGCAAGCAGAAGAAAGTTTTTATTTAGCAAATGGACATTATACAAATAATTTAGCAGAACTTGATATAATTATTCCCCCCGGAACTGCCGCTGCCAACTGGGCAGAATTTAATAGCCAAAACCCTAATGAATATGCTTATAGCTGCTCGGAAAACGGATGCGTTGCTCGCTCTGAAAACAAGAATTTGCCATTATTTCATCGCAGTAAAACAATTTACTGGTGTATAGGGAAAGATTCTCAATGGTTTGGAAAGATAACACAACAAGCAAGTGATATTTGTCTAGCCTTAGGAGCAACCGCAAGTGAGTATCCCGGATATTACGCTATGCAGTAATTTAATAAAAAGTCATCGGCATAATTGTCGTCAAATTTAGCCAATCTAAAACAGCCATCGGCAAAGTTTTTATAAAATTTTGTCGCCACATTTAGCCCCACAGAGCAAATAAATTTGCCAGGATTTTTGCGGTTCAAATAAAGCCAAGCAGAGCAAATGTTTTGCGAGGATTTTTTAGTTTATATACGACTAAATACAGCATATCAGGGCACAGGATTTTTGAGGAAATTTTAACTTTTCTTTTAAATGAGGTATACCCCGAGCGGCTGGCAAGCCCGTGTATCCGAAATTTAAAAAAAATTAAAATTTACCAAAAAGCCGAAGCCCCAATTTTTATATAATATATCTTATGAATCATTTGACCCTTTGGATAGTTTTTTGGGTGGTAGTCGTTATAGCCCTCTTCGTTGACTTAGTCGTGATGAACAAACATCACGGCAAAGTGAGCATAAAAGAAGCACTTACTATGGTGGCGGCGTGGGTATCACTTGCGCTTGTTTTCGGCGGGGCTATATGGTGGGTGCACGGCAGCACGCAAGCCCTTGAATATATAACAGGTTATCTTATAGAATACTCGCTTTCTATTGATAATATGTTTGTTTTCATTATGATTTTTGCCTTTTTTGCCGTGCCAAAAGAATATCAGCCAAAGGTGCTTTTGTGGGGTATTTTGTGCGCGGT
>JAZKZM010000076.1:0-2041 GCA_045612685.1 Elusimicrobiaceae bacterium | reverse complement strand
AAGCATTGATATTATTAAGGAAAAAGAAAAATTTGTTCAAGATGTAAATTATAATATCAGTTTACTACTTAAACAATTTGAATCTTTGCAGTTAAAAGCAAAAGAGAAAGGTATAATCTTGCAAGATAAAAAACTTTTCTTAGAAGGGGAAGAAATTGTAAGTTTTGCGCAAGCTTCAAGAGCATCATCAATTATCAATAAGTTAATAGCTTCTTCTTCTGATTTATTTAAAAATCAAGAAGTAATTAATACTAACATTTCGTATATAACGGAAAATTTACCGCATATTGCAGAAGTTTTATCTACTATAGCAAAAGAAAAACAAACAATTAAAGTGCGTCTGGCTGATACCAATGATATCGGTGGTATGCTTGCTTTAGGCAAAAAATCTGCCTGTTGCAGGGCGCTTGGCAGTAATCACGAAGAAGCGGGTATTTCTTTAATAACAAATAAAATGACTACTGCTTTTGAAATCCTTGCTGATGATAATTTGATAGGTAGTGTGATGGTTTATTTAGCGCAAGTTGAAGGACATTTGGCTTTAGTTCTTGGCACTCTTGAAACAAGAGCTATCTACGCCAAAAACCCCGTAATTGCAAAAGTTGTGGTAAATTTTGCAAGAAAATTTGCTTCTGATATAGGCAAGCCCCATATACCTATTTATACAGCTGTGGACGGACAGGAAGAAACAATAAAACAATTTATATCCAATAAGGAGTTAATAGAGGATAATTCGGCAAAATTTTATAGCGAATTATGGAATAGAAAGACTTATCAAGTTAAGCCTATTGGCAAAATTGGTAAGCACCCGATTTATTTAAGTTATAATTTACTCGCAAGAAAAAAGATAAATAATTTTACCACAACAGACTTTCTATATCATTTAGTTTATCCTCTTGAAGTAAAAGAGAAAGTGCCGACAGAAAGCAAATTTGTTTCTTTCCTTAATGCCTATTTAACTTACTTGAAACCTTCACCGATTCCGCTTGGCATTGTTCCGCCGCAGGTTGCCGCCGCTTTAGCCAAGGCTCAAAAACCCGCTTTAGAGCCCCTTGATGTAAATAAAATCAGACTAAAAAATGATGTTTTAGTTAATTATCAGACAACAGCTATAAACGGTAATATCAAAAGATTACAAAAGCTTGATATAAGCAAATTCAGCCATAAAAAAATGCGCGTTTATAGAGAAGTTGAAGATCAACTTGGCGCTATAAATAAAAAACTTAAAGAAGGCAAGCATATCAAATTTTTAAGTGATAAACTTGAAAAGTTAAAAAAGGATACAATGCTTTTGCAGATGGATACACCTATTTTAATTCTTAGGGGGGATAATTATACCGCTTCCCTGCCAGGTCATATTGATTCAAAGAACTTTTATACCTCTGATTTAACACAAGCAGACGATTATAAATTGCAAATAGCCCAAGATATAAGAGATTTTGCTAAAGTTTTTGATGACTTTATGGTTTATATTGCTATGCACGGAACTTCCGGCGGGAACGTTCATATTAAATCTTCAAAATACAGCACTATATTGGAAATTGCTAATATAATAAAAACAAATAAAGGAACAAGCAATGTTGAACTCGTTTCAGGTTCTTGTCATAGCGGGTCAGGCTTTAGTGAAGAACTTATAAAGACAGGTATTAACACTTTGCTTTTAAGCGGGGTAAATGATACTTGTTTCCAAAGCGATTTAAAATTGGTTAAATTTAAAGATTTACCCAGCGCTTATTTGCAAGCTGTGGAAGAAGGCCGCTATGGCGCAATGTTGATTTATGACGGCAAAATTTATAGTCCTCTAAGCCAAGCCTTAAAAAAAGCTAAGGGTAATTTAGAACTAAGTGAAGAACTTGAAACTTTAAATGATATTTATTTTAGAAAAGATATAACAGGGGTAAGTCTTGGCAATGATATTTATAAACTTTTATCTGTTTTTGAAAATTATGAAAGCAAAGATTTTGTAAAAGAAATTTCTTTGACTTGGCCCAAAATTCCTTTTATTTTTAATCCTGTTTTGGAAACCGGAAAATATATTTCT
>JAZKZM010000075.1:0-3015 GCA_045612685.1 Elusimicrobiaceae bacterium | reverse complement strand
CATGTATCCGAAGTTTGAAAAAAATTAAAATTTACCAAAAAGCCGAAGCCATATTTCTACAGGGCGCGTTCAAGTAATATTTCCTTTTCAAAAGTAAGGTGCTTGCCAACCTTGCAACTTTTTAAAACATTAATAAAAGCGGCTTCTTCTTCCTTTGGGAAATCAGAAGGAATTTTGACAATAGTTGTCATTTTTGTAATTAAACTTTTATCATCAAAAACCGGCTCCGCTCTGAAAGAAAGAGATTTTTTATCAAGACCCTTTTTTTCCATAAAAGCCATAGCAAAAACCGCTTGGCAGGCAATAAAAGAAGCCATAAACATTTCAAAAGGATTGGGCGCGCTGTTTTCGCCACCGGCCTCAATTGGCATATCGGTATAAACTTTATAATTGTTTACCCTAACTTCTACTTTTTTCTTTCCAACATATTTTGCTTCTAACATAAACTCCTCCTTTTTTTTATTCTATAAAAATATTTGTTTTTTTGCCGGAGGAGGAGGCATCATCAAATGTAGTCCTTTTGATTTTTGCCCCCTCTTTAGGAAGTTTTCCGGCAGATTGTGCCTACACACAAATTTTTTATATAACTATTTTTATTTAATATTACTAATTATTTTATAGTATAAATAAAACAAATATATTTGTCAAGTGTTTTCTTGACTATTCTTCTTTTAAATATTCTTCCTACAAATATCCTCTGGTTTTTATTTCATAAAAGCAATTTTGTTTGCTACACTTTTTGCAAAATTTGTTCTATTTTTGACTTTATTTCAGCGAAGATTTTTAGATTTATTTATTACTCTTTGGACTAAAAAGCAGCATATCCGTTAATTTTGCGAAGCAAAATATAAAGCATATCCCATATAGGAGTAAAAGTCAAATAAAAACATTTTTGTATAAAGCCTAGCAAATAAAGCACTTTTACATAGTAAAAGCTAGACAATATTTGTAGGAAGAAGCGGCAAAAAAGAAAAAACTTGATTTTCAAAAAAAAAAAAATAAAATGAAATTATCAAAGAAAGAAAAAAGCCCCCTTTTATTTCCCGCCCTTTTTCAAAGAAAAGGGGCGGGGATGAGTGGGAAAAAGGAGAAAATTGTATGAAAAAAGGTTTTACACTTATTGAATTACTTGTTGTAGTTTTAATTATCGGTATTTTAGTCGCTATTGCCGTGCCACAATACCAACATGCCGTTGCAAAATCGCAATTTTCCTCTTTAAAATCAAAAACAAAAGCTCTTGCAGAGGCGGCAAATATTTATTATTTGACACATAATGAATATCCTAATAATTTTGATGTTTTAGATGTTTCTTTACCTATTAAACAATCTATTATTGATAGTGATATTAATATGGTGCTTTTAGATAATGGTGAAAGATGTTATATTAACAAATCTATATCCATTATTTCTTGCTTTTTGGCAAATGAAAAAATGAGATATTATTTTTCTATGGAAAATTTAAAAGAGTTATGGTGTGTAGCTGCAAGTGATTATTCTGCCGGTAATAAAGTTTGCCAACAAGATACAGGAACAACATCCTATAACAATAGTAATTGCGGCGATTATTTTAGCTTTGAAAATCCAACAATTATCCCCTGTAACGCTTACACTTATCAAAACTAACTAAATTTTTATAATTTTTCCGCAAATATTTTTAGTTAAAATAAACTTAAATAGGGCGTGCGATTTTTGCTACTCTTTGATAACCCTTTGCTTTAATTATTTTGGCACGGAAGATTTGGCCCGCTTTAACAGGTTTTTCAAAAGTCAAAGTGCCGTCAATATCGGGGGCATCGCGGTAGGTGCGGCCAAGAGTGTCTGTATCACTGATAACTTCCACAACCGAGCCGACAAGTTTTTTATTTAACTTATCAACCACGCGGCTTTGCGCTTTGTTTAACTCAAGTGCGCGTTCTTTTTTAACTTTGGCAGGAATTTGCTTTTTCATATCATAAGCGGCGGTGCCGGGCTCTCTAAAGAACTCAAACACGCCGACATTATCAAATTCATATTCTTTAACAAAGTTTAAAAGTTCTTTAAAATCTGCTTCTGTTTCGCCGGGAAAGCCGACAATAAAGTTTGTTCTAATTGCAATATTTGCCACGCGCTCTTTTAGCATATTTAAGGTTTCTTTTATTTTTTCAGGCCCGCAATGGCGGTTCATTCTTTTAAGAATATCGGCTGAAATATGCTGCAGCGGTATATCAAGATAAGAAAATATTTTTTCTTCACTTGCCATTAAATCAGCTAACTCGTGAGAAACGCGGTGTGGATAAGCATACATTATTCTAAGACGGCAAATATCTTTTAGTTTTATTAATTTTTTAAGCAATTTAACAAGTTCTGGCTTGCCGTATAAATCTTGGCCGTAGGAAGTTGTATCTTGTGCGATAAGCGAAATTTCCTTTGCGCCGTTTTTGGCTAAAAGTTTTGCTTCCGCTACAACTTCTTCAATAGTTTTAGAGCGGTAATTACCGCGGATAAAAGGAATTGCGCAATAAGCACAGCGGTTATTGCACCCGTCGGCAATTTTTAAATAAGCACTATGCGGCGCAGTTAAGGAAAGTTTATACTGCGGCATAAAAAGTTCGCGCTGTATCGGACTAAAAAGGAAACCTTTTTTATTTATAATTTTTTCAATAGCGTCTTGTTTTGAAATAGAAAAAATAAGGTCCGCTTCTTTAAATTCTTCGGCAATTTCCTCTTTCAATCTATCAACCGCGCAACCGGTTATTGCCACTTTTTTGATAATACCTTTCTTTTTTAATTTTAAGGCGTATTTTATATTTTCTTTTGCTTCTTTAATGGCAGAGGCAAGAAAGCCGCAAGTATTAATAATAATTATATCGGCCTGGTTTTCATTAAAAACCATATTATGCCCGTTTGCAAGAAGGCGGGCGGAAAAATTTACTTCACCTGCCCGTGGGACTTTGACCTCGCGCTCGGTAACGACGATCGCCTTGACAACGGTGAGGCGGAGGGTATATACGTCGGGCAAAAAACCTATCACATGCA
>JAZKZM010000074.1:0-5292 GCA_045612685.1 Elusimicrobiaceae bacterium | reverse complement strand
CCGGAGAAATAACTCTGCAAGGTCGTGTATTACCAATTGGCGGATTAAAAGAAAAATTATTGGCTGCTTTGCGCGGAGGTATTAAGACCGTAATTATACCGCAAGAAAATGTTAAAGATTTGGAAAATATATTAAAATCTTTACAAGAGAAAAAATAATTTTATTTTAAATGTTATATACTAATAAATATGAAAGATAAAATTACCCATAATAAAAAAGACGAGTGGGCCTATACCACCACATCTTCTGCCGCGCGCAAAAAAGTTAAACGCGCAAGGAGTAAAGCCAAGCGTTCTATCGTCAAAAAAATAATAAAGGAGAGTTTGTAAATAAAAACTCTTTTATAATTTTTATTTCGCCGTTTATTCTTAATTTTTGTCAATAATAAATTACAAAAAACATAAATAAAATAAGGGATATTAATTACAATATTCCCTCTCTTATATTTTATTTAAAATCTTTATTCTTCAAAAACAAACAATCAAAAGGCACATAAAACAACTATTGCAAAAATACTGAAAAAACTTGATTTTCAAAAAAAAAAAAATAAAATGAAATTATCAAAAGAAAGGAAAAGACCCCTTCTATTCCCCGCCCTTGACTTTTTTGCGAAGGGCAGAGCAAATTGTTTTTGCAAACATTTTGCGTTTAGATAAGGCGAAGGAGCGAAGCATATCCCGAGTGGGCGGCAGCCCCGTATATGTGAGCGACGAGCAACGCAATATAAACGCAAAAGGAGAAGCAAAAATTAGGGGAAGGGCTGGGGATGGGGTGTTTTTTAGGGGTTATTCCCGAGTGTTTTTATCGGGAATCTCCACCGCTTAGTCTTTAAAAAATAGGAGAAATAAAATGAAACAAACAAAAAAAGGTTTTACTTTAATTGAATTATTAGTAGTCGTGTTAATTATCGGTATTTTGGCGGCGATTGCCGTGCCGCAATACCAAAAAGCTGTAATAAAATCACGCGCTACTGAGGCCATGACTATGCTTAAAGCAATTGGAGAAGCGCAAGAAGTATATTATTTAGCTCATGGCCATTACACGACAGATTTAACAGAGCTAGATATAGATGTTCCTAGCGATAAAATTGAACCTGTTGATGAAGATGGGAAAGAAATTATGCAAAAATATTACGCTTATCGGTGTTGGAGTCTTGGTTGTGGGGCAGAATCTTCGCAAGCTGATTGGCCGAGTTTTGAATTAAATTTTGTTCATACAAATCTTGCCCGAAGAGGAAAATTATCCTGCCGTGTTCATCCTAGCGAAAATAAAAGCGAGCTGGCAACTTCTATTTGTTCGGCAATGTCTACTCTGCCTGAAGGGACCGGATATTACATTATAAATTAGCAACAAGTGCGCCCTTACAGATTAAAGCTAAGATTTTAGAGATAATCAAGCATGGGCAAAAATTCACACGCAAAAACTCCCGTTCGTAAAAATGAACGGGAGTTTTTGATTTTCGCTAAAACAACTTGTGCAAAAAAGATTATTTCTTTGCGGGAGCAGCAGCAGCTGCTGCGCCTTCTTCTTCCTTTTTACCTTTGGTAGCGGAAAGTTCCGGTTGGGCAGCGGTTGCATCAGCAGTTGCGGCAGCTGCGGGAGCGGCAACAACTTCATCTTTAGGAATAATGACGTGAACAATCATTCTTGTAGGTTCGTCCACAAATTCCACGCCTTTGGGGGCTTTAAGATCGCTAACGCAGATATGCTTTTCCAAAGAAAGTTCGGTGATATCAGCTTCAATATGGTGCGGAATATCGCCGGGGAGACATTTAACTCTAACTTCGCGGACTGCGTGGTCAACGATACCGCCGTTGGCTTTGACTGCGGCACTTTCGCCGACTAAGACAACAGGGACCAAGGTTTCAATAGCTTTATTCATTGAAACTCTTTGGAAGTCAACGTGAATAGGCAAATCGGTTACGACGTGATATTGAACTTCTTTGATAATGGCAGGTTCTTTCTTTTTGCCGAGGTCAATTTCTACCAAGGTATTGCTACCTGCTTTTTGAATTGTAGCCAAATCTTTTTGGGAAAAGGTGATTGATACGGGTTCTTCCCCTGCGCCGTAAATAACGGCAGGAATCATCTTTTGGGCTCTGATTTTGCTAAGTTCGCCGCGGACGCCGGCTTTTTCTCTGGCTTGAGCGGTAATTTTAATTTTTTCCATTTTTACATCCTCTCATCTTCATTTTTATATTTTTTTGAAATTTTAACTTTCTGCTTTTTTGCAAAATAAAATTTCTTCTTTTTTTCTTTTTTTATTATTTAAGCAAAAAGGTTGGGGCTTTTTGCAAAAATCTGTTTTTATTTAAACATTTCACTAATAGAGCGGCCGTCGTGATTTCTCAAAATAGCGTCAGCCAAAATATGCGAAATTGTTAAAACTTGTATTTTATCACTATGTTTGCGTTTATCTTCCGGCAAAGTATCTGTGATAAAAAGTTTTTCTATCGGGCTATTATCAATTTTATCAACGCCGTCGCGCGATAAAACGCCGTGCGTGCAAACAGCATAAATCTTTTTTGCGCCGGCTTCTTTAATTTTGCTTGCCACAACGGTCAAAGTGCCTGCCGTATCAACGATATCATCAACGATAATAACTGTTTTATCTTTAACATCACCGATGATATTATAAACAACTGCCTCATTTGCTTTGGGGCGGCGTTTATCAACGATAACAAGGCCTGCATCCATACGGGCGGCAAATTTGCGCGCGCGTTCCACCCCGCCGACATCGGGGGAAACTACTACTAAATTATCAGGTTTATTCTTTAAAAAATATTCCAAGAAAACACTGCGCGCACGCAAGTGGTCCACGGGAATATCAAAGAAGCCTTGTATTTGGCCGGCGTGTAAGTCCATTGCCATAACTCTATCTGCACCGGCTTGGGTAATCAAATTTGAAACGAGCTTTGCTGTTATAGGAACACGCGGATTGCTTTTTCTATCTGCTCTTGCGTATCCGTAATAAGGAACAACTGCTGTTATACGCCCCGCACTTGCGCGACGCATAGCATCAATGGCTATTAAAAGTTCCATTAAGTTTTCATTTACAGGTGTGCAAGTGGGCTGAACAATATAACAATCAGCACCGCGCACACTTTCAAGAACTTGGACATTAACTTCGCCATCGGCAAAGTGCTCAACATTAATATCACCCAATTTAATTTTTAAGTGTTGCGCGATTTTTTCTGCCAAAGGGCGGTTGGCATTACAAGAGAAAAGCTTTAACTCGCGGGTACACTGGCAATGACTCATTTATTTTTTTCCTTTTCTGTCTAAATTTACCTGGCGGTTCCTGGCTATAGCTAAAACACCTTCAGGTATATCTTGCGTTATGGTGGAACCGGCTGCGATTAAGGCATTATCTGCCACCTTAACGGGTGCTACAAAATTCGTATTTGAGCCGACAAAAACATTATCCCCTATAATAGTTTGATTTTTGTTTTTGCCGTCATAGTTACAAGTGATAGACCCCGCACCGACATTAACATTTTTACCCATAAGGCAATCGCCAATATAGGTTAAATGCGGCACTTTGGAGCCTTCCCCTATAGTAGAATTTTTAATTTCAATAAAATTGCCGGCTTTTACTTTTTCTTTTAAAATGCTTTTTGGTCTTAAATGGGCGTATGGCCCGATTTGGCAATTTGCGGCCAAAGAACTTTCTTCCACATAACAACCGCTTTTGATGTGGCAATTATCTGAAATTGTGCTGTTTGTTATCCAGCAAGACGGCTCAATTATGCAATTTTGGCCGATAGTTGTTTTGCCTTCAATAAAAGTGTTTGGATAAATTTTTGTATCTTGCCCGATTTTTGCTTGCGCGCTGATATAAGTGGCGCTGGGGTTGATGATAATTACGCCGTTTTCAAGATGTTTTTTGTTTATGCGCTCTTGCATTAAAGCTTGGGCTTGAGCAAGTTGTGCTTTAGAATTGATACCCATAGCGCAGATATAATCTTGCTCGCTCATAACTTCGGTTTTATCAAACATAGCAAGGGTATCGGTTAAATAATATTCCTGCTTAGGTCCTTGCGGTTTTAAATTGTCTAAAGCTTTGGCGAGTGGCGCAACTTCAAAAATATATATGCCGGAGTTTACTTCTTTGATAGCGGCGGTTTTTGCGTCTGTGTGGGCCTGCTCAACAATTTCTTTAAAAAGGCCCTTTTCGTTTTTAACAATGCGGCCATAGCCAAAAGGATTTGGCTGAATAACACTTAAAACGGTGCAAGAAGGTTGTTTTGTATTGTGATGATTAATTAATTTTTGCAAAACTTCGGCTGTAATTAAAGGGGCATCTCCCGCTAAAATCAAAACTTGGTCGTATTTAGAAATAAACGGCAAGCTATCTTTAACTGCCGTGCCGCTGCCGGTTAAGTTTTTTTGCACCATAAATTCTACCGGAATAGTAATATCCCAGTTAGAAAGATTGTTTTTTATTGTTTCTTGGACAAATTCGGATTTATGACCTGTTAAAATGCCGATTGCGGCCGGGTTCAAAAGGGAAACTTCCCTCAAAATATGGGCTATAAGCGGTGCACCGCAAACTTGGTGCAACACTTTTGGAAGAGCGGATTTCATTCTGGTTCCTTGCCCGCCTGCAAGTATTAGAACACAGAGATTTTTTTTGGCTACCATTTTTTATAACTCTTGCCGTAGAATCGGACTACTAAATATATTATAACAAATTTTTAGGGTTTTTGATATTATTAGGATTCTGTTTAAGTTTATATTCCAAATTGCGTGTATAATAATCAGAAGTCAAATCTTTTATCCCTTTATCATTAAGCCGGTTTAATTTTTCAAGTTTTTTATATTTTTTATAATCTTCATCAAAGGACCTTTCTAGTAAATTTAAAGGTTGCGCCTGTCCGTTTTCAAAAAATCTTGTGCCGCAAAAAGAATAAAAAGTTTTTGGCTTTTTCATTGCCATATATAAGATAGCAACAATGCCGTCAGCATCATCACAGGTAAAACCGGGAAGATTTGTCATTATGGTATCAGTTGTAAAATAACCTAAATTTTCCGCCTGTGTATCTTTTGCGTAAAGGACATCGGCTATTGCTAAAGTGTGCCCAAGTTCATGCGCTAAAGAAACAATTAAATTATCCGTATCTTTGGCAATAAAAATATTCCTTTCGGGTTTATTTACATTTTCACAAGCGCCGCCAACATTTTCGGCAAGGCATTCTTGTCTATAACAAAAATTTATTCTTAAAAGCGGCTTTTGGGCAGCTAGTTTATAGCCGATTCTTTGGGAATCAAAATTGTTTATTTTTTGGCCCA
>JAZKZM010000073.1:0-1540 GCA_045612685.1 Elusimicrobiaceae bacterium | reverse complement strand
ATATTTTGAAATATCAAATTTTTTTAAATCAACCGCATTCGGAAAAGATACCCCTTTATTTTTACCGAATAAATAATCCGCCGACTTCTGAGAACAACCTATTTTATCAGTAGCATATTTATTAATTAAAAAACGATATATTTTATAGTATGACTCAGCTAAAAAATGACCTTTAGGTAAGGCACTATGGCTATGGCTAATGCGTATTGGCACTTTACAATGCTTGGCTGCCATTAAACAAGGGGCTGCTTCAAAATAATTATTACAATGAATAATTTCATAAGGCCCATTTTCTTGCAAAATCTTTTTAACTCCTTTATAAAGGCGATGGAATCTAATAGAATAGTCCAATCTATAACGGAATTTAGAGTTTCCATCATAGTTAGGAATACGAAAAATCATTCCGTATTTTTTAAATTCGGCATCAAAATATCTTTCTTCATTAGTAAACAAAAGCATATCAAAATGAAAATCTTTAGATAGATTGCGAACTATACCCATCATCAGATGTTGAACACCGCCATTATCAAGACCATTACAAGATACCATTAATGCTTTTTTCATTTATTTTTTCCTTAATTGTCTGTAAAAAACTTTCCTGTGGGCTTCACAATCTAAATTATTTTGAAGGCGTAATAAATCTTTATTTGAATAAAACCAGTTAAACAAACAATGCCCGAACAAAAATATTCCTTCCGAATCTACCCATAGAACCTTGCAAGTAATTTTTCAATAGTTCTATAGCAAAAGTGTGGGCTTTTGCGGTCAATTCTTTATTTTTTAAATCAAAGCCTACGACAGTATAAATTATCATATAAAGCTAAGGCTCTAATCAGCGGAGCCATTTTTATAGCTTCGGGCCTTGTGCCAAATATTAACATTACCTTTTTCATAAAATATTCCTAATTTTGCAATTTCAGTGAATATAAAATCTAAATTAAAGTTTAATCTCTTTTAAATAAATCGCGTGTGTAAACTTTATCTTGGACATCGTCTAAACAAGAATCATAGCGGTTTGCAATAATTGCTTTTGATTGTTTTTTAAACTCAGTTAAATTATTTACAACTTCGCTGCCAAAGAAAGTTGTTCCGTTTTCAAGCGTAGGTTCATAAACAATAACTTTGGCACCTTTGGCTTTAATGCGCTTCATAATGCCTTGAATAGAAGATTGACGAAAATTATCGCTGCCGGCTTTCATTGTTAAGCGATATACACCTATAACGGTATTCTGTTCTTGCTTGGGATTATATTGATTATCCTGCTGATAATTATAATAACCTGCTTGTTTAAGCACTCTATCGGCAATGAAATCTTTACGCGTTCTATTAGATTCCACAATGGCTTTAATAAGGTTTTGCGGAACATCAGCATAATTTGCCAAAAGTTGTTTTGAATCTTTAGGCAAGCAATAACCGCCATAACCAAAAGAAGGGTTATTATATTGGCTACCTATACGAGGATCTAAACAGACACCTTCAATAATTTGCTGGGTATTTAAACCCTTAATTTCGGCATAAGTATCAAGCTCGTTAAAATAGC
>JAZKZM010000072.1:0-8074 GCA_045612685.1 Elusimicrobiaceae bacterium | reverse complement strand
TAAAAAAGAGGAAAAAAGCCGCCGCAAAACTTTTTGAGAGCTATTATTTTATGTATAATTTATTATATGGGAAAAGCACAAAATTCTATCGGTATTTTTGATTCCGGCCTTGGCGGGCTGACGATTTTAAAAGAAGTCAGGCGCGTTATGCCGCGCGAAAATATTATTTATTTTGGCGATAGCGCCCATGTGCCTTATGGCTCAAAATCAAAAGAAACGGTTAGCCAATTTTCACTTGATATTGCAAAATTTTTGGAATCAAAAAAAGTTAAATTAATTTTAGTTGCCTGTAATACTGCTTCTGCCTTAGCTTTAAACACTTTACAAAGGCATATTTCCGTGCCGATTTTAGGTGTTATTACCCCCGGCGCAAAAGCGGCAACAAAAACAAAAAATAAAAATATTTTTGTTATCGGCACACGCGCTACAGTTAAAAGCGAGGCCTACGCAAAAGAAATTAAAAAACTAAATAATCAAGCAAATGTAAAACAAATTGCCTGCCCGCTTTTTGTGCCTTTAATAGAAGAAGGACTTGCCGACGACAAGATAACAAAACTTACTATTGAAAAATATTTGGCTGAAGTTAAAAAATTCGGCCCTTGCACTTTAATTTTAGGTTGCACGCATTACCCCGTTATCAAAAAAAATATCGCCAAATTTTTGCCAAAAGCCGTCTTGGTAGATTCCGCAAAGGAAATAACAAAAGAGGCAAAATTATTGCTTGAAAAAGAAAATTTACTTAATAAAACAGGCAAAGGCAAAATTGAACTTTTTGTGAGTGACAGCCCCAAGAGTTTTGAAGAACTTGCCAAAAGAATTTTAGGTTTTAATTTAAAAGCAAAGGAAATAAGATTTTATATATGAAAAGAATTTATGATGACGAGCGTATGCTTGAAGCCGGCTTTATAGGCGGCACTTTATCAAAAGATTTCGGCAATGCAAGAGATACTGAAACCGCAAAAAAAATTTTTGCGGAATTGCATTTACCTACTGAAAAAATGCTCGGCTTAAAACAGGAGCATACCGATACAATTATTTCTATTACTACCGAAGAAGAACTTGCCGCATATAAAGCGCAAAAAGAACATATTGCCGATGCTTGGCTGATTGGTTTAAATAATACAGGGGCTATGATTTTGACTGCTGATTGCGTGCCTTTATTTTTGTGGGATAGCGAAGGCAAATATATCGGGCTTGCTCACTGCGGATGGCGCGGTATTGTAAAAAAATTACCGCAAAAACTTGCGCGCTTAATTAAAGAAAAAAATAATAAAGCAGAACTTATTGCCTATATCGGCCCGCATATTGAAAAATGTTGCTTTGAAGTTAAAGAAGATGTCGCAAGTCAATTTTCCGAGCAAAGTTTAATAAAAAAAGACGGCAAAATTTTTGTAGATTTAACTAAAGAAATTGTCTTACAACTAATGGACCAAGGTGTTGCCCCGCTAAAAATTAAACGCGGTTGCCATTGCACCTGCACTTGCTGCAACGAGCAAGATTTCTTTTCTTTCAGGCGCACAAAACAGAAAGATAGTTTAATGAGTTTTATATATAAAATTGGCCACTAAAAGCTTTATTAACAGGACCGGCCATTAAAATTTCGCCATTTTTATTTTCTATTTCAAGCGTGCCGCCCGGCATAATAATTTGGGCTTTGCTGGAAGATAAACCCTTTTTATAAGCTGCCGCAAGTGTAGCGCAAGCGCCACTGCCGCAAGCCTGCGTAATACCGGCACCGCGTTCCCACACGCGCATAAGTATTTTATTTTGACTGACAATTTGCGCAAATTCCACATTTGTTCTGTTAACAAATAAAGGGTTATTTTCCACTAAAGGACCAAGTTTTGCTAAATCAATTTTGCTTACATCAGGCACAAAAAATACGGCGTGAGGGTTGCCCATTGAAACGCAGCAAGCGTTCATCCCCGGCAAAAGGCCGCTGATATTAAGAGTGTCTTTTTCTTCTGCTAGACCAATACCCTGCCAAGAAAAATCCGGCGCGCCCATATTAACGCTTATTTGTTCTTTTTTATAGGCTTTCAAAAGTTTGCCGCCAGGCGCTTCAATAAGGGCTTCTATTTTGGAAGAATCTTCTTCAAAAAGCAAACTTGCAATGCAGCGCGTGCCATTGCCGCAAGCACCCGCGCTTGAGCCATCGCCATTATAAATTGCCATCTTAATATCGGCAATATCTGATTTTGTTAAAATAAAAAGTTGGTCAAAGCCGATACCCGTTCTGCGGTTGGCAATTTTATTTATTTCTTGCGGGGTTAAAGTTATGGCCTTTTCTCTTGCATCAATAACCACAAAATCATTGCCTAGGCCGTCCATTTTAATAAAGGGAATAGTTCTCATAATTTTTTAATACGCTCCAAAGCTTTTAAAGTATTTTCGCGCGAGCCAAATGCCGTAAGTCTAAAATAACCTTGCCCGCCCACACCAAAACCGCTACCCGGCGTGCCGACAACAGCGCATTTATTTAATAACTCATCAAAAAACTGCCAGGAATCACGGCCGACTTCCAGCCAAATATATGGTGCATTATCACCGCCGTAAACTTTAAATTTTTTACCAAGTTCTTCTTTAATAATTTTGGCATTTTGCATATAATAAGAAATCATTTCTTTTATTTCTTTTTGGCCCTCAGGCGTGTAAATTGCTTCGGCCGCTCTTTGAACGATATAAGAAACCCCGTTAAATTTTGTTGTGTGGCGGCGCCTCCATAAAGAATTTAAAGCAACCGGCCCTTTTGGGCCTTGGCCTTTTAATTCTTGCGGCACGACCATATAAGCACATCTAAGCCCGGTAAAACCTGCCGTCTTAGAAAAAGAGCGTATTTCTATTGCCACTTCTTTTGCGCCCTCAATTTCATAAATAGAGCGCGGTAAAGTTGGGTCTTGGATATATTCCTTGTAAGCGCTGTCAAAAATTATTAAAGAATTATTTTCTTTTGCGTAAGCAACCCACTCTTTTAAATCTTGATGGGTTAGAACGCTGCCTGTTGGGTTATTTGGCGAACATAAATAAATAATATCTGCCTTTTCACTCGGTATTTGCGGAACAAAATTATCTTGTGCTTTACAAATAAGTTTTGTAATCTTGCGCCCTGCCATAATATTTGTATCAAGATAAACAGGATAAACAGGGTCGCAAATAACTACACTATTATTAACTGATAAAATTTCTTGGATATTACCGACATCACATTTTGCGCCATCAGAAACAAAAATTTCTTCTTTAGATAAATTTATTCCTAAAGGTTTATAATCGCCATTGATAATGGCATTTAGTAAAAAGTCATAACCTTGCTCAGGGCCATAACCGCGGAAGGTTTCTTTTGCGCCCATTTCCTTGCTTGCTTTAATAAGGGCTTCAACGCAAACTTGCGGCAAAGGTAAAGTAACATCGCCAATACCTAGTGAAATTACTTCTTTGCCGGGATTATTTTTTTTGAACTCGGCAACTCTTTTTGCTATCATAGGAAATAGATAGCTTTGTTCTAAATTAAGGTAGTTATCATTTATATTCATAACAATAGTATATAAATTTATGAGAAAGATTTTTATAGTTTTATTTTTATTTTGTTTATGCGCCTGTGCTAAAAAGGAAATAACAAATTATCCGCCAAAAGCAGGGCCGATAGTGGCTTTCGGCGATAGTATAACTTACGGCTATGATGTAAACGCCGATGAGGCCTACCCCGCCTTGCTTGAAAAAATGTGGAATAGACAAGTTATAAATTTAGGTATTTCCGGCGATACTTCTTTAAAAGGATATGAAAGAAGAGAAGAATTAAAAGATTTAGAGCCTTCTTTTGTTTTAATTGAATTTGGCGGAAATGATTTTTTAAAAAGAGTGCCGCGCGAACAAACACAAAAAGCACTTGAAGACCTTGTAGATTATATACATTCAATCGGTGCGGTAGCGGTTTTAGTTGATACCGGCGGAAGAGGCCCTATGGATACTTATACTAAAATTAACAAACAAATCGCCAAACAAAAAAACACTTTATATATTGACGGCATTATGGACGGCATTTTTACCGATAGAAATTTAAAAGCAGATGCTATACACCCAAATAAAAAAGGCCATCAAATTATCGCTGATAGAATTGATAAGGCCTTAAAAAAATATCTTTAAAACATACTGCCGGAAATAAGCGAAGAATAAAAATCGTTTAATCTCTTAACTGAAATATAAAACTGATAGCAAAACAAAACTGATATTGCGGTAATTAAAACTGCATTGATAATTTTTACTTTTGTATTTTTATAAGGTGATTTATATAAGAACCACAAACAAAAAGGCCCGATTAAAAACATCAATATCCAAACGCCCCACATTCTATAATACCAAGCAATATGGCTGCCTTGCCCGACGCCACAAAAGCGGCAATAATTATCTGTAGAGTCTATTTCTTTTTTGCAGTTATAGCAAATCATAAATCTATGCCGCGGGCTCTTAAAGAAACCTTTATTTTTGAACGCGCACGCGCTGTTCTTGCGGCTTCAAGCCATTGTTTTGAAGGCAAAACATTTTTGCGGGTTTGAACAGTGCAGATATCACCGCTTTTTAACTCACTATTCATTTTGACCATTTTGCCGTTAACAAGTGCGCCGGCATAATGGTCGCCTATTTCGGTATGAATACTATAAGCAAAATCTAAAGGCGTTGCGTGTTCGGGCAGAACTTTAACTTCGCCCCTAGGCGTAAACACAAAAATCTGGCTTAAGTTTATATCGGTTTGGAAACTTTCAATAAATTCTCTTGGTGCGGTTAAATCGCGCTGCCATTCAATCCATTGGCGTATCCAATTTAATTTTTCGTCAAAGTGCGGATCTTCTTTGGTGCCGAGTTTATATCGCCAATGCGCCGCGATACCATATTCGCAAGTGCGGTGCATTTCTTCGGTTCTGATTTGCACTTCAATTAATTGGCCTTCATAAAAAACGGTTGTATGTATGCTTTGATACATATTCATTTTTGGCATTGCAATATAATCGGTAAAAGTGCCGCTTACCGGTTTAAAATTAGCATGCAAAGCACCTAAAGCGCGGTAACAATCAAGTTTACTTTCCGTTATAATACGCACGCCAAGCAAATCTTGAATTTGCTCAAAGGAGATATTTTGCTTTGTCATTTTTCTAAAGATAGAATAATAGTTTTTTACTCTTGAAAGCAAGCGATGCGGTATTTGTTCTTTTACCAAAACTTTATCTAAACTTTCTTTAAAGGAAAGCAAAATTTTCTCTAAACTTTCAGACCTTTTGGCTACACCGGCAACTAAATTTTTATATTCTTCCGGATGTAAATATTTAAAAGATAAATCTTCAAGTTCATTTTTCAAACTGAACATACCAAGACGCTGGGCTAAAGGGGCATATAAATTTATTGTTTCCTGCGCTTTTTCTATACGCCTTTTGGGGGCAAGAGCGTCAAGGGTTTTCATATTGTGGGTTCTATCGGCAAGTTTAATTAAAATTATACGCATATCGTGGGAAACGGCAATTAACATCTTGCGCCAATTTTCCACAGTTTGCTGGTCATTAGAAGTGTTTTCAAGTTTATCAATTTTTGTCAGGCCTTCTACCATCAAGGCAATTTCTTTATTAAAGTTTTTTTCAATATCGGCAACGGTGGTAGAAGTATCTTCAACAGTATCATGCAGCAAGGCCGCGCAAATTGTATCAACATCAAGTTTATGCTCAAGCAAGATTAAAGCAACTTCGCAACAATGCATAAAAAAATCTTCGCCTGTTAGGCGTTTTTGGCCTTTATGTGCGGCTTGGGCAAAGTTATAGGCCTTCTCAATCATAGCAGTATCTTGAGTAGGATTATAACTTTTAAAACCTTCTAATATTCTTTTAAGATAGTCTTGCATAAATTATCTATTGTGAACAACTTCTCCTAAAATAACTTCGGCCACTCTTTTAGCAACGCCGGGCATACCAAGATGCTCTCTTATGGCGCTCATATTTTTACACATAGCGCCGAGTTTCTTTTGATTATCTAAAACATAAAGGGTTTCTTTTGCAATATTTGCAGGCGTGGCTTGATGTTGAATAAGTTCTTTTACCACTTGTTGCTTGCGCAAAATATTGACTAGGGAAATATAAGGCACTTTTATTATTGCTCTTGCAATGCAATAAGTTATCCAAGAAGTTTTATAAACAACCACCATAGGCAAATTTAAAAGGGCATTTTCCAAAGTGGCAGTGCCGGAACAGGTAATAACAAAATCCATAGTTTTTCTTATTTGATAATCTTTCTCGCGGACAATTATAAAATCTTCGTTTTTACCGCCGATAAAACTAAATAAAGTTTCATCACTGACTTCCGGCACGGCAAATAAATAGGCCTTTGCATTTGGCAAAGTTTTTTTGATTTCTTTGAAGGCCTGCCAGAAAAGTTTTGTATGTTTTTGTATTTCCCCTTTGCGACTGCCTGGCATCATACCGATTTTAAATTCTGCCTTATGGTCATCTTTAAAATTTTTGCGTAGCGGCTCGGGCATACTATCAAGCAAAGGGTTTCCTAAGAACATTGCGTCGCCGCCTAAAGATGTATAAATTTTCTTTTCAAACGGAAAAATGACAAACATTTTTTTTGTCATTTTAACAATTTTTTTAGCGCGGTATTGCCTGCTGGCCCACACTTGAGGGCAAACATAATAATAAACAGGTATTTTGCGCGCGTAAGCGGCTTTCATAACGCGGCTGTTAAAGCCAAAGAAATCCGTTAAAACTACACAAGAAGGTTTATACTTATCAAAATATCTGCCGATACTTTTTAATAAATCTAGCAAGGTAAAAATTTTCTTTATCGGTTCAACAAAGCCGCTGGCCCCTTTAGCAACCATATCATATAAAAAAGTATCGCTAAGGGCCTTCATCCTTTGTCCGCCGACTGAATCAAAAACGATATTAGGAGAAAGATTTTTAATTTCCTTCATCAAGTTAGATGCGTGGATATCGCCGGAAACATCACCGGCGCAAAAGAAAATTCTGTTTTGTTTTTGTTGAGCCATTTTACCTCTAAAAAAATCTTTTTATTTAATTTTATAGCAATTTATTTTATCTATAATTTCCAAAGCCACTTGCAGGGCTTTTGCACCCTTTTCGCCGCTTGGGGCAGGTGTTTTATGGTTTTTAATACAATCAATAAAATGTAAAATTTCAGAAGTCATCGGTAATTGTTTTTCCACCTGCGGGAAAATGACTTCCACATCATCAAGAGTTTTTACTACCGGCGTTTTTTTGCGGTAAATTTTAACTCTTGCGTTCATAAAATCAACGGAAATATAGGCATCTTCCTGATAAAGATTCATTGTTCTTGCTTTTTCAAAACTTGCGCGGCTGGCTGTTACATCTGCCACACAGCCGTTTGCAAATTTAAGGCGGACATTTGCAATATCTTCATAGTTAGATAAAGCGCTAAGGCCAAGGGCTTCAATACTAACAACATCACTTTTAAGCATTGTTAAAAGCAAATCAATATCGTGTATCATCAAATCTAAAACAACGCCCACACTTGCAACGCGCGGGTCATAAGGCCCCATACGCTTAATAGCAATAAATTTTGGGTTTTTGATATATTTAAAGGCCTCTACAACGGCAGGGTTAAATCTTTCAATATGACCGATTTGCAAAAGGACATTGTTTTGTTTTGCCGCTTCAACAAGTTCGCGCGCTTGCTGCATTGTGGAAGCAATAGGTTTTTCCAAAAGGGTATGCTTTTTTTGATTAAGGCAGTCCAGACCGATTTCGTGGTGTAAAGGTGTTGGCGCAGCAACGATAACTGCTTCAACATCTTTTAACATTTCTTTATAATCATTATAAGGTTTGCAGTTATATTCTTTGGCAAGAGCGGTGGCTCTTTCTAAATTAGTATCGCAAACGCCGACAAGTTCAACTTCTTTTAAACTTGATAATGTGCGGGTATGAAAAGTGCCTATTCTGCCCCCGCCGATAACACCGAATTTTATTTTTTTATCAGTCATATAATGCCTCTATAAAGATTATTATAGCAAAATACGACGCATATAATAAGAGTTCTGCGGCGGCTTTTGGTAAAT
>JAZKZM010000071.1:0-1802 GCA_045612685.1 Elusimicrobiaceae bacterium | reverse complement strand
CTTTTTCTTCATACGCTTACTAAATAAAAAATCGTTTATAAACTAAACCCAAACATAGCAAATGCTTTTGCAAGGATTTTGAGATTAAATAAATCTAAACGGAGCATATCGTTTTTACAAGGATTTTTTGAAAAATTTTTGCCAAGCAGAGCAAATGCTTTTGCAAGGATTTTGGAGATAGTTTTAATTTTTTATAAATGAGGTATACCTAGAGCGGCTGGCAAGCCCGCGTATCCGAAATTTATAAAAAATTAAAAATAGCCCAAAAGCTGCAGAAAAAACAAATGCTTTTGCAAGGATTTTGCGTTTCACATAAATCTAAACGGAGCATATCGTTTTTACAAGGATTTTTTGAAAAAATTTTTGCCAAGCAGAGCATATAGTTTTTACAAAGATTTTTTAGGCGCAGGCAACCGCGCCGACCTATTTTTTATTTTCTTTAAGACAAGGTATAGTAGGGGACCACGCCCGCTAGGGCGGAACTATCCGAAGTCTTAAAAAAATAAAAAAGAGGAAAAAAGCTGCAGAAAAAAATACCCCGCTTGAAAAAAGCGGGGTATTTTTTGCTAAAAACAAATTAATAGCGGCCGGCTGAGCCTAAAACCTTCTCGTTCTTAGATTTATACATCTCAATAAGGTCTGCTCTGGCAGGTCCTAAATATTTGCGCGGGTCAAATTCGGCAGGTTTTTCTGCAAAGACTTTGCGGATTGCTGCTGTCATAACCAAGCGGCCGTCGGAGTCAACATTAATTTTGCAAACTGCACTCTTAGCGGCTTTTCTTAATTGTTCTTCCGGCACGCCGACTGCGTTTTCAAGTTTACCGCCGTATTGGTTAATTGTAGCAACGGCTTTTTGATCTACGCTTGAAGCGCCGTGTAAAACAATAGGGAAACCGGGCAAACGTTTTTCAACTTCGGCTAAAATATCAAAGCGAAGGGGGGGAACACTTTCGCCGGGTTTAACTTTAAATTTATATGCGCCGTGGCTTGTTCCGATAGAAATTGCCAAAGAGTCAACACCTGTTCTCTTTACAAAATCTTCCACTTGAGCAGGATCGGTATAAGTATGTTTTTCGGCTGAAACTTCATCTTCAATACCGGCTAAAACACCAAGTTCGCCTTCAACGGTTACATCAAATTTGTGTGCATATTCAACAACTTTTTTGGTTAAAGCAATATTTTCTTCGTAAGGTAAGGCAGAGCCGTCAATCATTACGGAAGAGAAGCCCGAATCAATGCAATCTTTGCAAAGTTCAAAGCTATCGCCGTGGTCTAAGTGAAGTGCTACAGGCACAGGGTCGCCTGCTTTTTTCATCATTTCAATAGCGCCTCTACCCATCCATCTAAGCAAAGTAGCATCGGCATAATTTCTTGCACCTTTGGAAACTTGCAAAATTACAGGTGAGCGTGATTCTCTGCAAGCGGTGATAATAGCTTGCAATTGCTCCATATTATTAAAATTGTATGCAGGAACTGCATAACCTTCTTCCATGGCTTTCTTAAACATTTCTCTTGTGTTAACAAAGCCGAGTTCTTTATAAGAAACTGACATTTAAAAACCCTCCTATATTAGTATAGTTTTATTGTAGCACTTTTTTAAAGACTTTGCGCAAATTCTCTTAAAGTGATACAATATAAATATATTTTATTTAGGAGAAAGACACATGTCCAAAAAACTTACCGCAATGGACGGCAACACAGCAGTATCACATGTCGCCCATGCAACAAACGAAGTAATTGCTATTTATCCTATTACCCCGTCATCTACAATGGGCGAAATTTGCGACGCAAAATCCGCCAAA
>JAZKZM010000070.1:0-4344 GCA_045612685.1 Elusimicrobiaceae bacterium | reverse complement strand
ATCCGGCTTTAATAAATTTGCTTAATTTAGAAGAAAACCCGGAAAATATTCTTGCTTTAACCGACAAAAAAAATGCTGCTGATTTTTTAAAGAAAACAGACGCCGTTTTTGAAACCCAGACAAGTTTAAATAATCCTATAGAGTTTTCCTTTGCTAAAGAAGGCTTTGGTATGATGGCAATGGTATCTTATTTGACGGGGGATGATAATAAAAGTTATGCTGCTGCCGGTCTTATCACCAATAGCCAAGATGAAAAACTTTTAAGAAGCAAAAACCTTTTGCAAAGCATTTTGGATAATGCGCCAATGGCAATTTATACAAGAAATGCCGACGGCGGCCTTACCTTCTATAACAAAAAAACTTTGGAAATTTACGAAGAAGAAGAGCCTAGCCTTGTTGCCGGTAATTTGCACCAAAACCAAACCGCCAAGAACGAAGAAGAATACCGCGCCAGAGAAGCCGAAATTATTAAAGAAGGCAAAGTCGTGCGCTACCCGCAGGAAGAATATACAACCAAAGAAGGCAATAAAATTATGCTTGATTTAATTAAAGTGCCTATAGCGGCAAGCACTTCTAATCCTTCTTGCGTTTTAACTATCGCGCAAGATATTACGGCGCGTTATATTCAGGATAATGAAACCATAAAAACACGCAATATTTTACAAACAATTTTTAACAATGCACCCGTTGCTATTTATGCCCGTAATGAAAAAGGGGAAATGCTTTTTTTAAACAATAAAACTTGGGAGCTTTACGGTAATGAAAAGGAAGTTAAATTAAATGAAACGCCCGAACAACAGGAATATTATATAAAAAGAGAGCAACAAGTTTTAAAAGATAAAAAAATCCTGGATTTGCCAGAAGAAGAATATACCGGCAGCGACGGTGTAAAACGCTTATTTCATATAATCAAAGTGCCCGTTTACGATAATGAGGGCAAGCCGATGATGGTAATAACAATTTCCCAAGATGTAACCCAAACTAAAGAAAAAGAAAAGGAAGTTATTAATACAAAAAATTTCTTGCAGGAAGTTTTGGATAATTTACCGGTTGCCGTTTATGCAAAAGACCCGGAAGGTAAATATCTTATTTGGAATAAAAAATCGGAAGAAGTTTTTGGCAAAAAAGCAGGCGAAGTTATCGGTAAGCAATATTATAATGACCAAATTACTCCGGAGCAAAAAGAATTTATTGTTATGCAGGACCATAATGTCTTTGATAAAAAGACGGAAGTTGATATACCGCAGGAACTTATTTCCACGCAAACTAATGGTATAAAAGTTATGCATACAGTTAAAACCCCTATATTTAAAGAAGACGGCACGCCAAATTGTTTGCTTGGCGTGAGTGAAGATATTACTTCCAAGACAAAAATGGAAAGAGATGTCTATGAATCACGCACAAAATATTCTTTACTTGTGGAAAACTCCCGCGAGGGTATTTTGATTTTTGAAAAGGGTAAAGTTTCCTTTGCCAATAAAACAATTTTAAATGCCCTTAACGCAAATTTAGAAGATATTGAAGGCAAAACTTTTAAGGAACTTGCCGCTAAAGAAAATGCCGATTTGGCCGAAGAGTTTTATGAAAAAACAATAAACGGCACGGCAAGCGCGCCTTTTGAAGTTATTAAATTGCGTGATTTAAGAAAGGATAGTGTTGTGGAGTTTGAAGTTTCCGCCGCGGATTCTAAATATCTCGGTAAGAAAATACTAATAATGTTCTTAAGAAATATTACCGAAGAGCGTAATATAAAGCACACATCTTCTTTTACTACAGACAGGCTTTATCAGGTGTTTGAAAACTCAAGTATTCCGCAAGTTGTTTTGCAATATAACGGCTATATTTATGATATGAACCGCGTTGCAAGGGAACGCTTTGGTTTTACTTTGCAGGAAAAACCTTTATATACAAGTTTATATATTAAACCTATCTTGCCTTTAAAGGCGCGTAAAGCAATGAATGCTTTAGAAAGCGCTAATTTTGAAGCAGAACTTGATTTGGCCGAACAAGAAGCTCTTAAGCCTTATGATAAAAAAGGTAAATTTAAATTTAATGTCCGTATGCTACCGATAAACCATAAAGAACTTGAAAGCGGTAAAAAAGCGGCGGATTTCCTTTTGGAACTTGATTTTAAAGGCTCCAGCGTTTTTGACGAAAATGATATTAATGTTTCTATGGAAACGCCTTTATCTTTCCAAGATGCTCTTATTTTGGCTACGCGTCAAGGTCTTATATTAAAAGCCAATAATCAGGCTTTGCAATTATTAAATGTATCTTTTGAAGATATTGAAGGCAAAAACTTGGCTGATTTTGTTGCCCCGGGTGAAAAATTATTAATACAAGCTGATATTGCGGAAGTTTACTCCCAAAATTTTATTAAGAATCGCAATTATAATTTGAAAATTAATGATTCTGTTTTACCTGTTGAAGCAAGTGCCGTGCTTGCAAAAAATAATAATTTTCTGCTTTCTTTAAGAAATAACACTTCCCGTAAGCAATTAATGGATAATCTTGCCCAGAGAAGTTCCTATATTCAAGCTGTTCATAATGTTATTGGCTCAGCTTTACTTGAGTGCGAAGTTAAAAACGGAAAATTCTTAAATTTTACCACAGCAAATGAACAGGCTTGTAATTTAACGGGATATTCTTTACAGGAGCTTATGGGTAAAACTTTGGCAGATTTGCTTATCAGTGAAAAGAAAACCGAAGCAAAAGTGCAGCAGTATTTAAAAGAAGAATTTGATTCTATAAAGGGTGGCTCTCCTGTTAAGTTTACGGCAAAAATTAAAACAAAAGAGGGTAGTGCTTCTGTTGAAATACGGGCTTCTTATTATGAGTTTGCATCCACTCAAAAAGCAATTTTCCTGATGAGAGATAATGCAACGGAAAAAGACCTAAAAATTAAATTAAACGATACTCAGGAAGAATTAAAAGGTATCAGAAATATTTTACCCGGTCTTTACTTAAAAGTAGATAATAAAGGTGTCATAAAAGAATATAAAGCAGATCTTTCTTGGACGATAGCGGTTTTCCCTACGGATTTTGTCGGCCGTAATCCTAAGGACTTCTTAGGCCAAAATAATGCTAAAACCTATCTTGAACTTTTAGCAAAAGCCAGACAAAATAATATTCCGATACAAACTAATTTTTCTTTGGACCATACAAACGGAAGAAGATTCTATGAAGCGGTAATATCGCCCGTTTCTGAAGAAGATACCTTCCAGATTTTAGTTAGCAGAGTTGATCATAAAAAAGGTCTTGAAAACCGTGTCAGAGATTTATATGCGTTTTCTTCCGGAGGAGAGACGGGTTTTGTGGAAAATATGGAAGAGATTTTAAATTTCGGTAAAGAAATTTTTAAAGCCCAAATCGGTCTTATTTGCCATTTCAGCGGTCGCGCGCAAGAAAATCTTATTATTAACTATACCACACCAAATAGTGTAATACAAAAGAACACACAAGTTTCCGTAGATGAGTGCCTTGGCCCGGTGAGAGAGGGATTTATCAGTGCTTATGAAAAACTTTCCGAAGTTAAATGTGATAAAGATTGCTTCCATAACAAATATGATATTTCATCCTTGATTGCCGCACCTTTGTTTATTAACGGTAAAGTTGAAGGTGCAATTTGTTTTATTTCAAGAAACGGCGCTTTGATGAATATCGGACAAGAAGAACGCAACTTAATCAGTTTTCTTGGCGGTCTTATGGGCGTTGCTTTAGAACTTAGAAAAGCAAATAAAGCTATGGATAATACTTTTACTGCGTTACGCAAATTGGTTGCCTCTCTTGATGTGCCAGCCTTTATTACCGATGAGTATTTGGCTGTAAAAAATATTAATGAAATAATGTGTAATATTTGTGGTTTATATCAATTTGATGATATCCAAGATAAAAATATTTTTAGTGAAATTGCTCTTGATATGACAAAGACCCAGAAGATTTTTGATGGCGCTTTAAAATCTTCTAAAGGCGGTTCTTTTGATATCATTTTTGATACTAAACTTGCGGATAATACGACGGAAAGTTTACTTTGGCATGTTGTGGAATTAAAAGATGGTTCCGGTGAAGTAAAAGGCTTCTTATTTGTGGGGGAAAGTATAAAAGATTTGCCCCGCTTTAGAAACTTAATTTACGGACCGCAAAAACACACTTAAAATAAAAAATCTGCTTAAAACTATTTGGGCCTTTAGACCTAGAAAACAATGGGTCTAAAGGCTCTTGTATTATTTAATAAAAAGCATAATAATATAAATATGGGGCAAAACATAAAAAAATTAATTAAAAAAATAATAGCCATAAATCTAGCGCTGGTATTATTATTTAATATCAGCGGCGAGGCTTTTG
>JAZKZM010000069.1:0-2913 GCA_045612685.1 Elusimicrobiaceae bacterium | reverse complement strand
GTTCCTGCTGAAGTCTTAATTCCGCGGTATCTTCCACGGTTACAATACGCTCGGCAGCGGGAATATAACTTGAAAGAGCATTTAAGAAAGTTGTTTTACCTGTGCCTGTTCCGCCGGAAATAATAATGTTTTTTCTAAGTTTTACACAATTTTCAAGGAAGTTCATACATTGTTCGCTGATTGTGCCAAAGCGGTAGTAATCTTGCGGACCGAAAGGTTTTTGAGAAAAACGCCTTATTGTTAATGAAGGCCCTGAAACAGCCAAAGGCGCAATAATAGCATTAACACGCGAGCCGTCTTTTAAGCGGGCATCAACCAAAGGCACAGATTCGTCAATACGCCTACCAAGCGGGGCCACGATTCTTTTAATAACCTGAATAACTTGGTCATTATCTCTAAAGCGATATCTTGTTAAGGTTAATTTACCTTTTTGTTCAATAAAAATTTTATCATAGGCGTTAACCATAATTTCTGTAACGGAAGGGTCCCTCATTAAGGCTTCCAAAGGACCAAGGCCCAAAATTTCATCTAAAAGTTCCGTAATAAAGCGGGTTTTTTGATCTCTTGAAAGTTGGACATTAGCCTTCTTTCTTAAAACTTCGTCAATAATGACGGAAACACGCTTTCTTACCTGCTCATTTTGCGAACCTTCTTCGCTGATTACGATACGCTCAAGTTCCAAAGTTTTAATAACATCTTTGTGAACCTGAAGTTTCAAATCATCCCAATAAGAAAGGTCCGCATCTAAAGATTTAAAATGGTTAATATTTGAAGCACCGCCGACTGATAAAGCAGAGGCTTCCCAAATATTTTTTGCCGAAGCAACAAACTCGCTATCCGGAACGGAAGTTTCCCACTTTTTATCTGTAGGTTTAGTTTCGGCAATTGCTGCAAGTATAGGACGCAGACCTTCCTGAACCCAAAGGCTGCTTCTGTTGACTAAAATTTCAATTTCTCTTTTATTGGAAGCTTCAAAAACGCTGGCTTCCCAAGTTAAATAAACAATAGGCTCTCTGCCAAGTTTAATAAAAAATTGGTTTACTTCTTCATGGTCAATAGCACCGGGTAAATTATATTGATTGCAAATAATATCCAAGCGGTCTATAGGAAAGTGCATTTCCTTAAAATCTGTAAAAGTTGATACTGCTGTATTTAAATGGGAACGTGTGCAATTTGTTACCCAAAAAACTTTATCTGCTATATCAAAGGCAAAAGTTTCCATAGGAAAACTTGAATCTACATCTAAAAATATATCAAATGTTTGTTGTAAACGTGATAAAATAGGAAGTAAAACTTTAGGTGAAATCATTGACACTTCTTGACGGGTAGAACCTAAAGGCAAAACGCCAACACCAACGGAAGTCATGGAAACTTTACCGCGCAAAAGGCCGCCTGCAATAGCAATTGCACCCGAACCTAAAGCCCTAACCAAATCTGCCACGCTAACGGGTTTTCTAATACCCAAATAAAAGCCGTGCTCCTGACGGGCCAAAGGATCTAAAGGAACAATTAAAACAGGTCTTTTTTGCGTTTCTGCCCAAGCAATAGCTAAATTTAAAACTAAAGTCGTTTTACCTACGCCCTCTTTTGGGCCGGTAAAAGCAATAACTCTTGGGGTGCCGTTAGTTTCGTTTTTAGTGTCCATTTAGTTTACTCCACCATCTCAACCGTTATAAAAAGGAATAAAGAGCGTTGCTCTTCTTTTACATTTTTTGTTTTAAAGAAATAGCCAAGTAAAGGTATTCTGCCAAGGACAGGGACTCTATCTTCCGCTACACTTCTTGAGCTGCTTTTTAAACCGCCGATAACTAAAGTTTCCCCGCTGTTCAGTTCTACTTGGGAATTTAACCTTCTTGAAGTGATAGAAGGAACTGAAGTTCCGTTTATAACAATAGGTGCAGAATAATCGGGGTTTGAAAGTTCAATTTCAAATTGAACATGGATAATATTTCCCTTTTCAGGAATAATAGTCGGCATTACATCCAAGCGAACGCCATAGTTCTTAAATTCAACACCTGCTGAAGTGTTATTTACCACCGGATAAGGAATAGAACCACCGGCAGTAAAGTTTGCACTTGTATTAGATTTAGCTATAACTTTAGGGTTAGACAAAATCTGTGCTTTACCTTCGGTTTCAAGCAAATGTAAACGCGTGCTAAGTAAACTTTTGCGTTCAAATTCACCGATAGAGAAAATACCCGGAATTTCTTTTTCCGTAAAATCTAATAGTTGATTCCAAGCAAAGCCATTATTGCTGGTAATCGAACCACCGATTTCAACGATATCGGCGCTCACGGCAACAAGGTCCGTCTTCTTAGCAGCATTGGCGTAAACGCCTGCTGTTAAGGCAACTAAAACAAGTGGTAAAACTTTATTTATTATATTTTTTTTCATTTTTTCCCTTTCCTATAATAATCAAATTTTAGTTAAACAAACTGGAGAAACTTGTTATCGGCACACTATTTTCGTTCATATCGCCGGGTGCGCGGACTACAACGGTTATCTCCCCTTCTTTTTCAGCCAAAGCCAAATATTGTGCTGCTTCCAAACCTAAAGAAAGACTTAAAGTTGACATATCAGAGAAAGCTGCACTGTTTTGTTCTTCTTCTTTATTTTTGTTTTTAGTTGCACTGTCAAGACCTTGGCCTAAATTTGAACCGACACCAAGAACCAAAATATTTTGCAAAATAGTAACGGACATTTTTTCCTTATTACTATTTTTCAATTGGGCATCAAAAGTGATAAGAATATCCACTTTATCGCCCGGTTTTATCATTTTAGCTACTTGGCTTTTTACTTCTAAAATATATGCTCTGTTGCCCGGTTGCACTTTCAAACTTATACCCATTTCCGGACTTAAGGAAGTAAGAGAAGGTTTTGTAATCTGATTACCTTTAGCAATGGAAACTTTTG
>JAZKZM010000068.1:0-1018 GCA_045612685.1 Elusimicrobiaceae bacterium | reverse complement strand
AAAGGGCTTGGATGCGGTAATTTCTTTTTTCATCGCCGGTATCAGCCTCGCCTATGGCATATAAATCTTTGTCTGCTTCTGCGGCAAGCATTTTGGCAAATTCCGTCTTTCCGCAGCCGGGCAAGCCGTATAAAAGAATATTTATACCTTTTGTGGGGCGGCTTTTCACTATTTTAAGGGCAAAAGAACATTCCGGTATATAGGCAAAATCTTGCGGTTTTAAATCGGTTGATAAATTTTTGCCAAATACGGTATTAAGAATATTTTTTTCGGAGATTCTTTTTCCTCTTATAATATCAAGGGTATAGTTGCCAATACGGCAACCATCAAATTCCTGTGAAATTAGACCTAAAGTTGATAATATGCCATTTTCTTTGATAAGTTTATCAATATTATTGCTAAAACAGGCATTTAAGTCTTCTTCGCTTAAGCGGTTATGGTGATGGCGGATTGAGGCTATAAAATCCCCAAAAATTTTATTCTTATATACAGAGTGCAAAATGGATAAAATTTCTTTTTCTTCTTTGTTAAGCATAAATACTTTTGCTAAGGTTTCCAAGTTCTTTTCTTCGGTAGTTTTATTGTTTTTATTATAAAGTTTGCTGTATTTGTTTAAATTTTTTTTAACTTGGTAATAAACCTCTTTATCTTTTAGAGAATATTCTTCGTCTTCCTTGCTGAAAGTAAGCGCAAAAATATGGCTTCTTTCTACCCATCTTTGCAGATCGTAAGAATCACTTTCGTCCATATCGTTTTTTACTATTCTGTCTATATAATATAGGGCTTTATAGTCTTGATTATTCATATTTTTTACCTCTCTTTTTAAGTTAAAATAATTGCTTGTAGCTTTGCGGTAAAAGATATTGTATAATTTAGTTGCGCCAACAACCTGTCGCGCAATTTTATATAGGACGGATATATTTTATGGAAAATAAAATTACAAGACTTTTATATATTTTAAACCGCTTGGATAAGGGGGAAATCAATTTACAAAAAATGGCAAAGGATATGGGGGTTT
>JAZKZM010000067.1:0-4100 GCA_045612685.1 Elusimicrobiaceae bacterium | reverse complement strand
TGTGCATACCATTTTCAAAAACATAGCCAAAGCCGTCAGAGCCGATAACTGCGCCAGGTTGTAAAATAACTTTATTTTTTAAAATGCAATTTTCTCTAACAACTACATTAGGGTATAAAATACAAAGTGCGCCGATTTGCACATTTCTGCCGACATAAACATTGGGGTAAATTATTGTTCCGTCGCCGATAACTGCGCCTTCTTCAATGACGGCATAAGCGCCAATAGAAACACCTTTGCCGATTTTGGCACTTGGGTCAATAACGGCTTTATCACTTATTTTAGGGGCTTGTTTGTTTAAGGTTTCAATATCTCTTAAAACTTGGGTAAAGGCCCATTCGGGATTTTTTACATATAAAATATTGCCTGTAAAAGGAAGCGGAGCATCTTTTAATTTTTCATTAACTATCAAAGCGCCCAAAGGCAAATTGGCAAGATTATCAAATCTTTCTGTTTGGTTAGTATAGGCAATGGCGCCTTCTTTAATTTTATCAAGGCCGCAAACGCCGCTCGGGGTAAAAGTTTCATCTCCTTTAAGTTGGGCATTACACATTTCAGCTATTTGCTTTAAGGTTTTCATATAACTCTCCGTTTTTCTTAATATATTTTTTATGATAGTTCTTCATCCATTTTACAAATTCTTGTGTGGCATCTAAAGGCTTGCCGTAAATAAGTTCGGTTTTATCTACCACTATACCGACATTTCTAAGGGTGGCATATTCTTCAATACCGCTGTAAATTTCTTTTAAAATCTGTTGGATAACAAAATCTTGACGGCTTAAAAATTCTTCGCTTGAGCGGGCTTTAAAATTAAGTAAAAAAGTTTGCTTATCAATTAAGTCTTGTTTTGTGTTAGCAATTTGCTCGGTTAAATCATCTAATTGTTTTGGCAAATTAAGGGGAGTGTTTTTTAAATTAATCCAAGAGCCAAAGCAAAGGTTATTAAGTAAAGGTTTTATTTTATTATCGGCAAATACGGGATAAAGATTTTTTTGTGGCAAAACATAAGTATTTTTTTCGTAAAAAGGCGCGTTTTGGCTAAAAGTATCTTGCAGAGTTTCAATTTCCTTTTGTAAAGAATCAATTTGTTTTGTAAGTTGTGCATATTCCACTTGTTTATTTTCTAAGGCAAGTTTCATATTTTTGCGGGCTTCTATAGTCCAAGGGTTTTTATTAAAGGCCTCTTGCATATCAATATAAATTGCTACGGGGGAATCTTTTATCACATCTTCTTCTTGAGCGTTGCCGTTTGCTTTAAAACCTATAAGCCCCTGACTCGCATTTGCAGGTTTAGTAAAATCGGGCGTGCCTTGCGGGGCATTAGTATCTAGTTTAGGATTAAAAGCGGGTGCTTTGTGCGGCTCATTATTATCTGAAGGAACAGGCACAACCGCGGTGGTATCATATTTTGCAAGCGGTATTTGGCTGGCGCCGACAAGTTCGTTTTCAACGGCTTTTGTGGCAGCACTTTCCTGCGCTGCTGCTAGAGCAGGCAAGCAAAGTATCAAAAATATAATAGCCAAAAAGTTCCTCATAATTTAATTAAAATAAATTTGCCATTGAGAAGTAAATATAACCTCTCTTTTCTCCCGGTTTATGATTTAGGCCGTATCCCCAGTCAAGTCTGATAGGTAAAGTGGGGGTAACAAGTCTTAAACCAAGACCGACACCCATTTTAAACTCGTCTATAGCCGTGCCTGTTTTAAATTTAATTTCATCAAAATCTTTCCAAGAGTTGCCGATATCAAAGAAAGCGGCAAGTTGGGCAAGTGTTCTGCGGCCTTCTCTAGCAAGGGGGAATTTTAACTCAATATTTGCCATATAGTAAAGTTCTCCGCCTCTTTCTGGACCGATTTGGCCTGTATTATCATAACCTCTTATAGTATCCGCACCGCCGAGGAAGATTCTTTCGTATGTCGGCACGACATCAGTTCTGCCATAAGGTTTAACAATACCTGCCCTATTTGCAATCATTAAAACGATAGGATAATCTTTGCCGATATTAATTAAAGTTTTATTGTAGGCAGATTTTAAGTTAATTTCATAAATATCAAGTTCGCCAAACATCGGTCCGCCGGAAAGTTCCACACCGATAGAGTTTCTTGCCCCGCTGGTTGGGTCCCAATAATTATCCCTTGTATCAATAGCAAAACTTACACCTAAGGTTGAAACATTTGTTTTACCTTCAACAAGGCCGTCATCCACGCCGACAAACTCGGCATCAATATCATAAATATCAATATTTTTAAACGAATAAGAAAAACCTAAATTATAAATATCGTCGTTAAATCTTGGGCCGATATTAATTCTTGCGCCTTTTCTCTTTTCGGTATAAGCGGAATAAGTGCCCATATAAGAGCGGTAGCGGCGGGTATTAAATAAATCTACGCCGAAAGATATCGGCTTATCATAAATCCACGGGGTTGACCAACTTAAAGTGTAATCTGTAATTCTTTTACCAAATAAACCGCGCAAAGAAAGTCTTTGTGCTTTGCCAAAAAGGTTCATGTGGGTAATAGAAACATCGCCGTATAAACCGTCAAGTGAAGACATAGCAATACCTGCCGTAAACATACCCGGTCTGCCTTCTACGATATTATAGCCCACATCAACTTTGTTTATATCATTTGTCGGGGTTATATCAATTTGCGCATCATTAACAAAGCCAAGGTTCATAATTTTGTTTTGGCCGCGGCGGATTTTTTCATAACTAAAAATATCGCCTTCTTTAAAGGGGATTTCCCTTGCAAAAATATAAGTTTTTGTTGATTCATTACCGGTTATATCAATGTGGTCAATAAAAACGGTGTTATTTTCGGTAATTTCATAATCAATATCAAGGGTGTTATCTTCGTTTAATTTGCGAACGGGCTGTATTTCCGCCCTTAAGAAACCTTTGTTTGCGTAATTTTCCTGCATATCGCGGATAGTTGCGTCAAATTTTTGTTGGTTAAAGCGTTTGCCCTTTTTGTAAAAAATCATATTATCAAGTTCTTCTTCGGTAAAAAGGGTGTTTCCGCTGAAAGTCGTTTTACCGAATACGGCATTATCGCCTTCGTGAACTTTATATTTTAAAATAACTTCGCTTTTATCTTCGTTAAAATCTTGGGTAAAATCGGTTATTTTAAAGTCGTAAAAACCTTCGTTTCTGGCGTATAAAGTGGCTTTATATTGGTCTTGCGGCAAAAGTTGCTCTTTATAAACTTTTCCGGCGCGGTTTTTGGTTTGTTTTAGAAATTTCTTTTGGTTTAATTTTTCGGCGCCTTCAATAATAACATCTTTAACTTTTGTTTTTGTGCCTTCTTCAATATTCAAGGTTATGATAACAATATTTTTCTCGGGGTCAAATTGTTCTTCGTAGGAAACTTTGGCATTGATATAACCTCTTTGGGCGTAAGCATCTGTAATTTTGGGGATATCGGCTTCCATCTTGGCGGTGGAATAAGGGTCTTTAACTTTTAAAGCCATAGCACCGGTGATAGTTGATTTGGAAAGGTGCTTTCTGCCTTTATAAAGTATTTTTTCCAGTATTGGTTTTTCTTTAACAATTAAAGTAATTGTGTGGCAAGGGTAAGTTTGCGCGTCTTCGTCGTCAGCCTTATTTATTCTTGAGCCTTCTTTTGAGGAAATATCAATTTCAATATCGTCAAAGTTGCCAAGCGCCATTAAGGAAGCAACATCATCTTGTATGGAAGTTTTTTCATATAAATGGCCGACTTTGGCAGAAATATTTTTTGTAATTGTTCTTTTGCGGATATTTTTTAGGCCGTCAACTTTAATTTCACAAATCATCCAAGGGCCGTTTGGGTCAATATCGGCTTCTTCCGTTGGGGTTTTTTGTTCTTCTGTAGGGGCGACATAATTATCTCTTGCCCAATTAACGGAAGTTTTAGCTAAACTATCGTTTGAAAGTTTAGTTCCTTGCGCAAAAACAAGGGGGGAAAAAAGTATTATAAAAATTAAACAATAAAAAATTGGAAATAATGTTCTTTTCATATAAATATATTATATTAAATATAAAGGGAATAAGTGTATAAAAAAAGCCCTCTCTTTTAAAAGAGGGCTTTTTTAGTGCTGAAGATTGCTTATTTTTCTTCTAA
>JAZKZM010000066.1:0-2342 GCA_045612685.1 Elusimicrobiaceae bacterium | reverse complement strand
TGTTTCCTTATCAAGTCTATGCACAAGGCCAAGGCGGGGAGTATTTAAATCAAATTTTTTCGGCGGATTAAAATAAATTGCGGAAACTAAAGTTTCTTCGCAAGTTTTAAGAATATCAAAGTTTTCTTCCCAAAGGGGCGTTTGCGGGTGCACCAGCAAGCCGGAAGGTTTATTTATAACAAAAAAATCTTTATCTTCAAAAACAATTAAATCTTTCAAATTTGTTTTTACTTTAACTTCGGGCGGATTAATTTCCACAATATCGCCTTCTTCCAAAGGCCAAGAGGCCTTTTTTTGTTTTCCGTTAACTAAAACAGCACCGCTTTTAATAAGATTTTGAATAATATTACGCGACAGGGACCCTTCAAGTTCCTGTGTTATAAAAATATCCAAGCGTTCTGTTCTGCCGCTAAAAATTAATGTTTGTTTTTCCATAAAAATCCTTTAAAAAGCCATACTGCCGCAATTAAAAATAAAATCAAAGCAATTATTTGCGATGGATATAGGCCAAGCAAAGTTGATCCTCTGTCATCTCCTCTAAAAAACTCAATAATAAAGCGTATTATTGCATAACCCATAATATAAGTTAAAGATGTTATGCCGTCTTTTTTTTGTTTTTTATACACTTTAGCCAAAATAACAAATAAAATTAAATTTGCAAAAGTTTCAAAAAGTTGAGTTGGGTAAAGGTGCGTATGTTGCAAATGCTGCGGAACAAGTGTATCGTGATGATTAAACACAACACCTAAAAAACTATCCGTCGGTTTGCCGTAGCAGCAACCGGCCAAAAAACAACCGATTCTGCCTATAGCGTGGCCAAGTGCAAGAGCGGGGGCAAAAAAATCCGTTGCTTTTATAAAAGATATTTTTTTCTTTTTTGTAAGTAAAAATAAAGCAATAGCACCGCCGATAAATCCGCCGTAAAAAACAAAGCCAAATCGTATTTTTTCAATTAAAGTTGAGGCGCAAAAACTATCAAAATTAAAAAAGATATAAAATATTTTACCGCCGATAAGCGCGCCCAAAATCAAATAAAAAATAATATCTGCCAAAACCTCTTTTGAAACGCCAAGATATTTGCGGTTTTTAATACAATAGTAAATCGCCAGAGCGTATGCCAATGCCGTCATCAAGCCGTATGAAGGTATTTTTATTCCAAAAATTTCAGGCAGGTATGGAAACATAATTCTCCTTAACTATTTTTAAAACTTTTGTAAAATCTTTAAATTCTTTGTAAGGTATTTTGTTTTTGTCGCAAAGTTCGGCAAGATAGTCTGTTGCAAACAAAATATCTGCTTCTTTTGCGGCTTCAAGGTCAACAAGCCCGTCGCCAAGAAAAATTGTTGTGTAACCTTTATTTTTATAATATTTTACTCTTTGCGCTTTAAAATCATCAAGCGGTGTCGTTGGATAATCAGGAAAATCAACCTTTATACCTTTTGGGGTTAAAACCCCTCTCACGCAATACATTGGCAAGGGGGGTAAATTATGTTTTTTTAGAACAGGTTTTATATAAATATCAAGCCCGCCGCTAACAATTTCAAAAGGTATTTTATGCGTTTGGGTAAATTTAACAAGTTCCTCAAAGCCCTTTTTTACTACGGCATAACTTAAAATAATACTTTCAAATTCTTCTTGGTTTGCTTTTATCGGGCCGAAAAATTTATTAAACCAAATGGAAGGATCTTCTTTAGTATCATAATCTTTAACTAAAGAGGAATCTTTCTTCATTGTGCCAAAATGAAAACAAAGCGCATTACCGATATCACGCGTTGTAATAGTTCCGTCAAAGTCGGTAATAATAGCAAATTTCTTCATAAAATATTGCCGAAAGTTTGCGGCTCTCTAACAGCCATCTGCATAAAAGGATTATTTTTAAGTTCTTCTTCAATAGTAGTTTTAAAAGATGGCCCGTAAGCGTGCCCGCAATAAACTTGTGTTTGAGGGGGAAGTTTGCTTAAACAAACAAGACTTTTTTGCATAGCTTTTGCATTACTTTCCGGAAAGTCCGTTCTACCTATAGAACCGGCAAATAAAGTATCTCCGCTGAATAAAACATTGCCTATTTTTATGCAGTAAGAACCTTTTGTATGTCCGGGAGTATGAATAAAATCAACCTGCAAGCCTGCTATTTTTAAGCAACAATCACCTTCTAAGGATGTTAAAAATTTTTCCGGCAAAGTTGTAAGTCCGATATCTTCTTTGCCGATATATCCTTTAATTTGATAAGTTTCAAGCAAGTCTTGGGCATTAGTCAAATGGTCATAATGGCCGTGGGTAAACAAAACGGCTTTTGGTGTTATTTGTTGCTCTTCTAAAACTTTATAAATACTTCTCATATT
>JAZKZM010000065.1:0-1321 GCA_045612685.1 Elusimicrobiaceae bacterium | reverse complement strand
AAATAACTATTTATTTCTTGAATTTTTCTTTAAATAGTCTTCGCAAATTTGGTTTATAAGCTCATTTAAAGAAATTCGTCTTTCCCAGGCTAAATCCCTTAATTCTTCTTTTGTGGTAGGTCTAAATAAAAGTGTTGTTTGGGCGTTCTTCTTTTCATTGGGCTTTAAATATGCTTTTCTTCCTCTTGTTCCTTCTTTCCTGGGCTCCGCTCCTAATATTGCTTCACTTGTATTTAATTTCTTGCTTGCCATTTCTCTAAATCTCCTTTTAATCCTGCTCTAAAAACTCTTTTACAAACTCCATATAGTCAAATGCTCCATTGCTTCCAGGGGCATAGCTATAAATATCGGTTTGCATTAATGCTGCTTCTTTTATCGCGGTACATTCTCTAATTTTGCTTTGATATACACGCGTTTCAAGGTTCTTTGCTATCTTCTCCAGATCTTCTAACATCTGCCTAGATAAGACAGTACGCGCATTAAACCTTGTTACTAAAAAGCCGTCAATGGTTGCTTTGTTGCCGCAATTAGTTCTTACTGTTTCCAGGGCTTCCACCATACGCGCAATACCTTGTAAGCTGTAAATATCGGCCTGCAATGGAATTATGATTTTATCCGCAGCTATAAGACAATTCATTGTCACTACTCCCAGGGCTGCGGGGGTGTCGATTATACAATAGTCGTATTTATCGCTTATTGTCTTTAATTCTTCCCTTAGAATAAAATTCTTAATTTGCCCTTTTAGCGTTATATCCGCAGCGTGTAACATTTCACTCCCTGGGATAATGTCGCCGCCTTCGGTTTCTTGAATTGCTTTCTTAATGGTGCGCTCCTGGCTTAAAACATCATATAAATTTATGTGTTCTTCGTCTGCCTTCATGGTTAGAGTTAAATTACATTGTCCGTCTGCATCAATAAATAAGACGCGTTTTTTTCTGTTAATTAGAGCTTTTCCCAGGGCGTGCGCGGTTGCGGTCTTACCAACGCCGCCTTTTCGGCTCAAAATAATAACGGTTTCCATGCGCTATTTTTCCTCCTGCACTATTTAGTTATTAAATACTTAGAGATTTAATAAACAAAGAATTTTGCCGCATTGCCGCATAGAATACGCGCGCAATACAATTATGATAATAGGGTAATATATAAATTATATCAATAACGAATTTTTTCAGATCTTGCCCCCCTGGGCTCCCAGATCTCTTTTTATAACGCTTCTCTATTTGCCCTTTTAAGGGCTTTTTATTTTTTCATGGTATAAATCTATATTTTTATAATTTGGTTCGCTCCTGGTGCTTGTGTGCGTGCTTATGCTTATATAATT
>JAZKZM010000064.1:0-5615 GCA_045612685.1 Elusimicrobiaceae bacterium | reverse complement strand
GAATATAACTTTGCATCTGTGTGTGTAAATCCGTGTTGGGTATCTTATGCTAGCAAACTTCTTAAAGGCAGTGATGTAAAAGTTTGCACGGTTATAGGTTTTCCTTTAGGGGCAAATGATTCGGCAGTGAAGGCTTTTGAAGCAAAAACTGCTATTGAACAGGGTGCAAGCGAAGTTGATATGGTCATAAATATCGGCGCAGTTAAAGATGGCGAGTATGATATTGTTAAACATGATATTCAAGCAGTAAGAAATGCAAGCGCCGGTAAAGTTTTAAAGGTTATTATTGAAACATCTTATCTTACAGATGAGGAAAAACAGAAAGTTTGTCAAATTTGTGCCGGAGCAGGCGCGGATTTTGTAAAAACTTCAACAGGGTTTTCCGACGGCGGAGCAACAGTTCATGATGTGGCTTTAATGGCTGAAGCTGCAGGAAGTAAGGTAAAAGTTAAGGCATCCGGCGGTATCAGAACCCGCGAAGATGCTTTAAAAATGATTGAAGCAGGCGCAAGTCGCCTGGGGACAAGTTCAGGGATAAAAATAGTGTAGGTGAATATGATAAAACATTGGGAAATTTTAGAAAATAAATGGACGCAAAATTCTGCTTATGTGCTTGGCATACAAGGAGATGATAAGGACTCTCAAAATATTTTGAGGGAGCTTTCTGCTTTTTGTTCTTTGATAAATGTTAGAGTTTCTAATTTTACCCATCTCTTTGAACTTTTAAATGTCAATGATGATGATATATTGCAAAAAATACGTGCAAGAATAGAAGATATAGCCCAAAAAAGTTCAGTAATCAGAAAAGATGTTTCTTTAAGTTCAACACCTCTTAGAGCCAGCGGCGGAACGCTTGATTTTGTTGCAGAAAGTGCTGACCCTCTTGATAATATCCTTGGCTCTAGTGTAGAAAATTTTAACCCTTTATCTTCTTCAAGTGATGGAAAAGAAATTACTTTAGGCGGAAATTTTTCTTTACATTTGGAAAATACTAATGTGGAAAATACCGCTCCCGTTGTTGCATCTGACCTTAAACAAAAAGAAATTGTTCAACCGGCAATAACGGAAGAAAAAGAAATTAAAGAAGATGCCCCTGTTAAAGAAGAAAAAGTTGATATTGATAAAGAAAAAAAAGAAGTGAAAAAAGAAATTAAAAAAGAAGGAGCATTTGCTATTTTTAAAAGGTTATTTTCCTTTGGTAAAAAGAAAAACGCCCCAGAACCTGTTGAAGAACAACCAAGGCCTTCAGGTCCTTTACCGATAGAACAGCTTGTTGCTAAAGCAGAGGCTGCTAAAAATAACTCTGATAAACAGGATTCTTCCGGCTTAAATAATGAGAAAAAAGACGACTCTAAAAATATGCATGGAGTTGTAATTAAAGGAACTGCTTTCCCCGCAAAGGAACTTGGCGCAAAAGAAGTTGCGGATGTTTCCTTAGATAAAAATATTTTAGATAGAGAACAGGGCAAAGAGCAGGGCGAAAACTTAAAAGCACAAATTCCTTTAGATGATATTTTTGCTGCTGAAACTATTTGTCAATTTTATGATGATAAAAATTCTTCAGAGCAACCTAAAATAGAAAAAATAGAAGAACCTACCCCTATGCCGACACCAAGGGTTATTACTATAACCCAAAATAGGATTTTAGAGGAAAAATTAAAACAAGAAAATAATCAAAAAATATCTGCCGCTGCTAAATCTGATAAAAACCAGAAAACATTACTAAGCGGTAAAAAACATAAAAACTCTAAGAAAAAAGCATCTTCCAGTGTTCCTGTTATTCCTGCGGCTAAGATTGTTATTAAGAGCAAAACTGCCGGGCAGAATGTCCCACCTGCTGCGCCAATAGCGCCCAAGGCACCAATAAATAAAAATGAAGAAGAGGCAAATACTCTTGCTAATAAAATTGTATCTTCTGAAAATAAACAAGTTAATATTAATAATACAAGTAAAGAAAATGCAGATAATTTAGACAAACAAAATAAAGGAATGCCGCAAATTAGTATTACTGATGAAGAGTTTTCAAAAATAAAAAAGGCCGCTGGGCAAGAAAAAACTGCTGCTCCTGAGCCCCCTAAAGCACCTATTAAAGCTCAAAATAAACCTGCGGCCCCTATTGCACCCGCAGCACCTGTTGCGCCGAAATTGGCAATTCCTAAGCCGCCAAAAGCACCGGCTGCGCCTACATCTAAGATTAAAAAACCTATGGCACCGAAAGCGCCGATAGCACCTGCAGCACCTGCAGCGCCAAAAGCTCCGGCTTTTTCTGAGGTATCTAATCAACATGGCAAACCAATACCTATGACACAGGTAAAACAAGAACAAATTGATGGTTTTGACCATACCATTCAAACAACATCTATTCCCGTTTACAAAAAGAGTAATTGGCCAATAGAAATGCCGATAGTGCCTTCATTTACTTTAGAGAGTATTGATATGTCCTCTAACCGTTTTGCACACGCTGCGGCTATGACGATAGTAGATAATCCCGGTTCTTTATATAATCCGTTTTTCGTTTTTGGTGAAAGCGGATGTGGAAAAACCCATTTCTTAAATGCTATCGGGGCGGAGTTTACTAAAAAAATTCCTCTTGATAAAATATTTATTACTAACGGTGTTCGTTTTTCAAGAGGTGTTCAAAGAGCAATAGAAAACGGAACAATAAATAAGGTAAAAGAATTTTTAGATTCGGCTCAAGTTCTTATAATTGATGATATCCATTTGACTGCGGTAAATGAAACAAATAAAGATTTCATTTCCCAAGTGTTAAATGATTACGTCGCCAAGAAGAAACAACTTGTTGTTTCCTCAAAATATCCGCCGCAAGGTTTATCAAGGTTTGAAGAATTAACAAATTTCAAACTAAGTCAGGGTTGCATTCATGAGTTGAAAGCCTTAAGGCCTAATCATTTCTTAAAGGCTTATATGAGAATGATTTTAGATGCCCAAGTAGATTTAACTGAGGCACAGTGCCGCGGATTCTTCGGTAGGGAAAATTTAACCCTTGGTATGATTGCTAAAGATATTAAAAGAACAAAAGTTTTGGCAAGACGCATAAAAGATAGCGGCAGTATGGCTATTTCTTATGAACAGTTGTTAAATTACATTACGGCAATCAATGGGGAAGATGGTTCAAGCCAACTTGAAAGTTTAGATTTATCAAGCCCTCTTTCTATTCGCAGAGGAGAAAATACTAATTGGGGCAATTTTGGTTTTTTCTTCCCTAAAGAAAGTGCGGATAAGTTTAAATGGATAGTTTATGCTACTATGCAACGCGCAAAAGAACTTGGTATAAAGGGTGGCTTTAACTTTGCTTTAAAATCAGCATATTCAACGGAACATATTATTGCTTCTGCTTTTAAAATTGCCAATGTATGTGATAGTAAAAACTTAAAAGCTGCAATAATTTTAGGCCCTGACCCCAGAGTAATCCAGCCTGCAATCAGGGATAATTTCTGCGATATTTTATCACATATGTTAGAAGTTATGATGATTCGCTGTGCTATTATTCCTTATGAGGATATTAAAAAACCCAGCAGCTATGTTAAGGTTTTAGGTGATGTTCTTAAATAAAAAATAAAAGAGGTTTTATGAAAAAATTATCTTTTTTAATTATTACAAGTTTACTTGTATGTGCTTGCCAAAGGATGAATCTTGGCCCAAAAGGTGAAGGTGAATATGTTATCGGTAAGGCAGAAGTTGCTTATAATGCAAAAGATATTTCCGGTATGAAAAAAGAGGCCTTTAATCTTGCTAAACAAGATGCTTTAAAAAATGCTGTTGATGTGTTTTTGTCATCTAACAGCAATATGGACTATCCTAAAAATATTCAAGAAGAAATTCTGGCAAAGCCGGATAATTATATAAGAAAAGCCTATATCAAACATGGTGAACAAATAGGGGAAAATTATGTTCTTGAAGCGCGTGTTATGGTTTTAGTAAGTAATCTTGCTACCAAAATTAAAAGTTTGCAAGATTCTTCTTATGTCAAAAAAACAAATATTTTTATTGCAACCAGAGAACTTGAAAAAGAAGAACTTTCTTTAAACCAATATTGCAAACAAGGTATTTATAAGGCTTTTAAAAACCAGCCCTATACTTTAATTGACGGCGGTAATTTAAGCCAAAATAATATAGAAAATAATACCCCTATCGTAGATAAAGCAAAAAAAGAGGGAGCACGTTTTGCTGTTATTGCGGATGCTTCGGCAAATAATATTGAAAGTGCTTCCCAACTTTCTACAACTTTTAAACCGGTTAGAGCAAAAGTTAATATGTCTGCCATTGGCACGAATAGTTATAAATTAATTTCCCAAAGCACACAAAGCGTAAGCGGGCTTGATGCTGATGAAAAAATGGCCTATCAAAAAGCCTTAAGTAATGCTTGTTTTGAGGCTGCCACACAACTTGTTGAGCCAATGAACGCTGCAATTAACAGTGCAAAAACTTTTAAGTTTATAATAAAGGATGTAAACACCATACAAAGACTTGAAAAATTGCAATCAATTTTAAGAGAATTAAAAGAAGTGGAAGATTTCGTTTTGGTAAAGTATGTAAATTCTAACGCTACTTTTGATGTTCAGGCAAATGTTGCTACTTCGGAAGAATTTTCCGCCAAGATTATTAGAAAATATTATAATAACTTTACTATATTAAACACTACCCCCGATGTAGTGGAGATGGTGTTTATATAATATGCTTTGTTCACTCACTTCGGCTTGTTTAAAAGGAATAGAAGGCTACATTGTTAATGTTGAAGTTGATATAGCTGCCGGTATGCCTTCTTTAACTTTAGTCGGCTTGCCGGACCAGGAAGTAAAAGAAGCAAAAGACAGAGTTCTTGCCGCAATAAGAAACAGCGGTTTTGATTCACCTACAAAAAAAATAACAATTAATTTGGTGCCTGCCGAAATTAAAAAATCAGGCACACATTTTGATTTGCCTATTGCGCTTGGTATTTTGGGTGCAAGCGGGCAATTATCTAATATCGCAATTAACAATTTAAAACAATATGTATTTATCGGTTCTTTAGGTTTAACCGGTAAAGTGCACGGATGTGCCGGTGTTTTGCCAATGCTTATTGCTTTAAGCCGCAAAGGCAAAACAAAGGCCGTTATTGCCCGTGATAATATAGAAGAAGCAAAGTATGCTTCTATGCCTTGCTTTAGCGCGCAAAATTTAAAACAAGTTGTTGACTTGCTTGAAGAAAAAATACCTTTTGAACAAGAGCAAACAGAAACAAAAGAAACTCAAATTTTACAAGAAGTTTACACAGAAGATTTTAGCGAAGTTAAAGGCCAAGCTTTAGCAAAAAGAGCCCTTGAAATTGCCGCAGCCGGCGGACATAATGTTTTGATGATGGGGCCGCCGGGAACAGGCAAAAGTATGCTTGCAAAACGCTTTGCCACTATTTTGCCTCCGCTTGAAAAAGATGAAATGCTTGAGATTTTGCAGATATATTCCGTCTGTGGGCTTTTAAATAAAAGAAAAGGTAATTTCCAAAGACCTTTTAGGGATCCGCACCATACAATTTCAAATATCGCTTTAGTCGGCGGCGGACAAAACCCAAGACCGGGCGAAGTGAGCCTTGCCCATAACGGCGTTTTGTTTTTAGA
>JAZKZM010000063.1:0-1139 GCA_045612685.1 Elusimicrobiaceae bacterium | reverse complement strand
ATATTATGAAAAAGAAAATTCTAATCTTAAGTTTGTTTTTAAGTGTGCTGCTTTTTAGCAGTGCCAATATTTTTGCTTTGCGTTGGGGCGTGTTTGAGCGATATACGCGAAATTATGAAGATTTTGCCTTAAGTTATGCTTTAGACGGAGAACCTGTCTTTTATTACATAATTATAGATAATGAAGATAAGAAAGCCAAAAAATCACAAGATGAAGAATATCTTATACAACAAGAATTGGAAAATGAATTTAGAAATGAAGAAAGGGCCAATTATTTTGCCTCAGATATAGATAAATCTTTTAAACTCTGGTTTAAAGAAACGGCCTCTGCCATAAAAAAAGCCGGCAGACAAGAAGAGTTTGCCGATATTATGGATATTTTGAATAAGTCTATACAAACTAAAAGAGTGTATAAGAAAGAAGATGCAGATGTTATTATTCATTACACATCATATAAAAAAATGAAGGAAAAATGCGGCGCAAATGCCGGGGCTTGTATTTCTCTTTATGAAGTGCCAAGAGTAATAACCTTGGTTAATCCTGCCCCTTTTAATCCCTTTAAAGTTACCCAAACAAAAAATGATACAAGCGCAGATCTCTTCCACGAAATAGGCCATTTTTATGGTTTAGTAGATCAATATAAAGATTTTTATGATAGCAGTTTAATCTATTCTACGACGGATAGATTTAAAGATTATAATTCCGTAATGGGGGCTTCCGATAGAAAAACTTTGGGCTGTGATGATGTTGACGGCTTTATAAACTTAATTGATATCACTTTATCCTTGGAAAACGACGGCCACTTTAGCCAAAGAGCAAAAGAAGGCTGGACGAGTTTCTGCAATAATACACAGCAACCTTATACAAAAGGCAAAAATTATAAAGATACCTTTTATAAAGAAGGCAAAATTACAGATAAAGGCGTTTACAAAAGAAATGGTTGCGTCTATAATTATGATAAAGACGGCAATGTCGCTTATGATTATTGCCTTCTTGGAAATAATAGAATAGTAGTGTCTTATAAAGGCAAAAAGTTTGTTTATGAAAAAAATTCTATGGGAGAAAAAACTTTTACCCCCTATTCTCACGATAAAAGCATTACTCTTAACAAAGATAAAGAGTGCAAAGTTGTAAACTAT
>JAZKZM010000062.1:0-6122 GCA_045612685.1 Elusimicrobiaceae bacterium | reverse complement strand
ATTCTTTCCATTAAATATATTATAGCAATTTTTAAGATTTATTTAAGTGATTTCCTACTTTTATAATTTGATGAGTGAAATTTAAAAATTTTTCTTTATTTTGCCTTATAACAATGGCAACCATCTACACTGCCGCAACCTTGATAATATTCTGTATTATTCATTTCTAATTTACACAATTCTTCGCCTATAAAAGAACTCTCTTTATAAGAACAACAAATTTTTTTACCAGTAGAATAATTTTCTTGTAATACCGCAATCCAATAAGTTCCTTTTGCTTTCAGCCAACAAAGCGAATCTTCACCACCGGGATCTGGCTCACAACCGGCATCTGCACTAACCGGAATATCAATATCCAAATCTTCATTGCTGGTGGCATATTTGTTATTAGCTAAAAAATAGGATCTCTGCGCTTTGACAAAAGCATTATTATATAAAACTACTTTTGAAAAACGCGTGCGTAAAACAGCTTTTTGATATTGCGGAACGGCAATTGCCGCTAATATACCTATTATTAAAACAACAACTAATAATTCTATTAGTGTAAAGGCGCGGTTTTTCATACTTGGACCTCTTTAAATGATTAAATTTATAAAAGTAGTTTAGCAAAAAAAAAAAAATAAACAAGACCTCTTTCAAATCTTCTTCTTAAAAAAGTGTTTTGGCTTTTGCTTTGTAAAAGCAATTTTGTTCGCTACACTTTTTATAAATTTGTTCTTTTTTGGTTATTTTTTCAACAAAGATTTGAGAGATTATTTTTCTACCCTTTCTATAAAAAACAGAGTATGTGTTAATTTTGCAAAAACAAAAGATAAAGCATATTTCTTACGACGAAAAATTGGAAAACTTGATTTTCAAAAAAAAAAAAATAAAATGAAATTATCTAAAAAATAGGAGAAAATAAAAATGAAATCAAATAAAGGTTTTACATTAATTGAATTATTGGTAGTAGTCTTGATTATCGGTATTTTGGCAAGTATTGCTGTGCCACAATACCAAAGAGCTGTTGCAAAATCGCGTATGAGCAATCTTAAAGAAATAGTTCAAATAGTATCAAGTGCGGAAGAAAGATATTATTTAGCAAATAATGAATATTCATCTTCTCTAGGAAAATTAGATATTACTTTACCAACTCCAACCGAAATAGTAGATGAAGAAAACGGAACAGTAAGATGGTTTTACCCTTGGGGTTTTTGTGTTATAAGTCTTTCTTATGGTCAATCTTTATTTCAATGCACGAATACTTCTGCCGGACTATCATACTTGCAAAGATTTGCCTATTCACTAGGCAATCCGGGCAAACGAACTTGTATGGCATGGAATGATACAGCGCAATCTATATGTCAGCAAGAAACTGGTTCTTCAGAACCTTACTATACAGATAATACCGAAGGTTATTCTTCATATTATTATTAAAGATAAACACATAAAGAGATTTTTGACTAAAACAAAGCGAATTATTTTACGAAAAGTTTGGAGATATTTTTAATTAGTTTTTTCTTTTAGAATAGAGCAAATTATTTTACAAGTATTTTGCGTTTAGAGAAGCACTTTTATTTAAAACAAGGCATTTTTATTTTGTGATTATTTTTTTAGGTATGCTAAAGCATACCGACTATTTTTTATTTTCTTTAAGACAAGCGAAACACGATATTTTACGAGTATTTTTGAGCAAATTTTAATTAGTTTTTTCTTTTAGAAAAAACGCTTTTCCAAACGAGGTATATCTTGAGAGGGTGGCAACCCCGAATATCCGAAGTTTGGGAAAAATTAAAATTTGCCAAAAAGACGAAGTAAAATAAAATTACCCCCAATAAGAATCGAACTTATATCCCCTGCTTAGAAGGCAGGTGCTCTATCCATTGAGCTATGGGGGCATAAGTATATTATATCAATAAGCAAAGAGTAGTGTCAAATATTTAAGAGGTAAAACTATTTTATCTTATTATATAAATCAACAACGGACTGATAGACTTTTTCCATCACTTTATTAAAACTTGAGCCGCTAAAAGAAATAGGGTCTTTAACTTCTTCTTCTTTATCGTAAACATATTCTTTTAGCATAAAAACCTTATCGGTAAATTGGGCGTATTTATCTAAAATATCTTCTTTTTGGTCGGCGGTCATTGTCAAAATCAAATCGCAATTTTCTAAATCTTCTTTAGTTAAAAGGGTTGATTTATGTTCCGTTTTTGCAATGCCTTTAGCAGATAAAAAAGCCCAAAGTTTATCCGGCACGGCATAAAAATCCTGCGCGTAAATACCGCGTGAAATTGCAGCAATTTCTTTATTATTATCTTTAGCGGCAAGATTATTTAAAATACACTGGGCGCCGAAACTTCTGCAAATATTTGCGTGGCAAACAAAACAAATTTTTTTCATATTTTAAATTATATTAAATTTGGAGTTATTATATTTTTTTGCGAATTGTGTTCTAGCAAAAGCAAAGGTTTATGCTTTTTTTGCCGCTTCCTGAACTAAAATATCTTTTAGCGTGGTCCAAGCAGACATTTCTTGCATTTGCACTTGCGGCGCTTTACGACAAAAAACCTCTGCGTTTTTCGGCAGATTTTCCGGCAGGGGAAGAGGCATCCAGTATTAATGAAACAAGGACATAAAGACCAACTCCCACTAAGATTATAATTGAAAGTATAAAAAGCATAAGAAACTCCTTTTTTATAGGTTTACTGCTACAAAAATTATAATAAAAAATGGATAATATTTAACAAAAAAACCGCCCGCCGATATTTCTTTATCGGCGGCTATTTTAAATTAAAATTGTATACCCGATGTCGGACCGAAACGGCAATAACAACCGGGAGGAAAGCCCGGTGCCGGACCATTTGGATAATATATAGGGGCCTGCATAAGAGAACGCCCCAAAGAATGACAGCATTTATTACAGGCAGAAGAGGACCTTGGTTTATTTAAAATACAATATTGGCAAGCATCCCCGTGGAAAGTTTGTCCGTCATAAGTGCAAGTTTGATTTCCGTTCCCGCCGGAAGAGTTATTATTGTTATTTCCGATAGTTTCAATATTGGTGCCGTATTTGTAGTTTGTTGCTTCTATAGCGGTATTGGCTAAGCCTTGAAGAGCAACTGCGCCAAGTTTGCCCCAAAAACTAGGTTCTTGTTTGGCAGGTCTGTTAGCGCTATTACTGCTTTGTTGGGACTGTCTTTGCTGTTGTTGTTCGTATTCTTTTTTAGAAGCTTCTTCTTTTTTTGCAGCAGAGGCAACTTGCGCAGAAATATCAAAATTCTGTTCTTCCTTTTGACCGACGGCTGTTTCATAACTTCCCTGATAGTTAGAATTTTGTGAGGCCTTTATTGCGGCCTCTCCACCGATAGCGCCCATCATCATAGCGTCAATATCATCAGCAGAAACAGAAACAGGTTCGCTTACCGGCGGAATATTTACGGGGGAATCCAGCACAACTACATTATTTGGGTCCGCCGTTGAGTGCGTTACATAAACTTTAACATTTCCGGCATTTGCATCTTTTGAATAATGCCCGCCTTTATTTTCAACAAAAGGCGCACCGATACCTTGCCTTAAAAGTTCGGCTTCGCCGGTCAAATTATCTTTTGTGGCAACGCCGTGAGCGTTTGGCACATTTTTATGGGCTTCGTCATAATATTCCGTATTAGCCAAAGATTGTGTTATAGTATTGTGCATTTGGTCCGCAGCAGAGGGTTGCTGTTTGTTTTGCGCAAAAACACTTGCACTTAAACAAAAAACAACTGCAACTAAAAAATATTTCTTCATCTTATAGCCATCCTTCCTTGTCTTTTGCCCATAGGTTTACCTGTATAATGTTGTTGAACTTGTTTTTGGTTTTCTTTTAATTTCTCTTGGTCAATTTCTTTTGTTTGACCTGTGGAGTCGGTAGAAGAAACATGTATCCTTTGTATTTTGGTAACAACACCGCGGTCAATAGTAAAGATATAATCATATTCTTCAATAAAATAATGTATGCCGTCGGTGCGTTCTTTTGTTTTTTTATAAGTTAGAACTTCGCGGTACTGGCTTGGATGGTCGTAAATAGTTGGGGTAGCACCAAATTCTTTTTGAACGGTTTCCTTATTTGTGCCGATAAAAGGATATACTTTTCTTTCTTCGCTGTTGCTAATAGTATCATAACTTATTTCATAGTTTGAAGTGGAGCAATTATTATTGCGCCAGACATCGGCATAAACATAATAATTTGGTTTTTTATCGTCGGCCTCTTGCATTTGGGTAAGCGCGACTAAACATTTATCTATTTTGGCTACGACATAGGGAACAGCCATAGAGTTCCATTCTTTCAAATCGGAAACAATAGTTTTTGCGCGGAAAAGGGAATAGCCTTGGTCTATAAAAAATTGAATATTTTTAGACTTTGCACCCATATTTGCTAAAACTTGAATAATTTTGGCATTATTTTCTTTTTGGCAAACGGGTTTACCTGTATCACCGACTAAAGGCCTTCTATAGGGGTTGCAAACACCTGCGGCGTAAGTTAAATAACCATCTAATTGTTCAGAACTGATTGTATATGCTAGGGAACTAAAAGTATCAAAATCGCTTGTCAAAATAGCTTGGCGCACGGGGTCTGCCGGTGTAGTTTGTTTAGAGCCGTAAGTTTGCAAATTTTCACTATTGCCTAGTGCAGCAAGCAGTATAAAACTTGCCATAAGTATAGTTAGTTTTTTCATAAAATAAATTCCCTTTTTTATAGATTTACTGCTACAAAAATTATACTAAATATCTTTTAATTTATAGCGCTAATCTTTTCTAGGGCTTCTTGCTTGGCTTTTTGCATAATGGCAGGGATATCCGCGCCCCAAATATCAAGGCCTTCGGCTTTGATTAAAGTTGTATCTTTTATGCCATAAAAATTATTGCAAAGATATTTGATATAACCATAGCCAAAATCGGTATTAAGCATTGGCCCGCCGGAAGTTGAAACATAAATAACTTTTTTGGCTTTGCAAAGACCTTCTATTGCACCTGTTTGGGTATAGCGGAATAAAAGACCTACAACATTAATATTTTCAATATAATTTTTTAACATAGCAGGGAAAGAATAATCATAAAAAGGCGCTGCAATAACAATAGTATCGGCGGCGGCAAATTGACGCGCTTTATCAAAAATAGGGTCATTAAATTGTTTTTTGGCAGTTAGATTAAAGCGATATTCCATACTTTCAAGATTTAAAGGTTGTATATTTTCTTTTGCTAAATTAACTTTGGTAATAGTGCCTTGTAATTTGGATAAAACGACATCAGCAAGTTCTTTTGTGCGCGAATCTTTGCGCAAACAAGCATTGATAAACAAAATATTATTCATAATTTTTCTCCTTAATATAAAGGGGATAGAGGATAAAATTATTTTACAATATTATGAGGAAGAAAATAATTTTATTAAACTAGAAACGATTAGAATAACTATATTGACAATAACTATCCACACAATCAGCCTGAGCCGCTGTTTGCCCTGTTTCTTGCTGACAGACTTTATTTGGAATATCATTTATATTAGATGAAGCAGCTGCACATTTGGGGATATAATTTCCTCGTAATAATGGAAGGTATAAATAGGTAATAATATTATTTATATTAGTATAGCAGGCCATATAATCTTGATTAGTGGCGGGATACCAAACAACACATCTATCACCATTTTCAAAAAATATATTAAAAGTATCATTACCGCTATTGGTTCTTAATACCCCGGGCAAAGAAATATCCAATTGGGAATATTCTGAGGGATATTCTCCGTTGGCAAGGCGGTAAACTTCGCAAGCATCTCTGATAGAACGGGCGATATTTTTTATTGTTGAAAATCTTGATTTGCCAACGGCTACTTGATATTGCGGCACGGCTATGGCTGCCAAGATACCTATTATTAAAACAACGACTAATAACTCTATAAGCGTAAATGCGCGGTTTTTCATTCTTTTTTACCTCTTTTTGATTAAACTTACAAAAGTAGTTTAGCAAAAAAAAAAAATAAGCAACTCTTTTAGCAATTTTTCTTCTACAAATGCGCGCCGGCTTTTGCGGTGCAAAAGCAATTTTTTGCGCCAAACTTTTTACAAATTTGTTCTTTTTTTGATTATTTTTTCAGCAAAAAGAAA
>JAZKZM010000061.1:0-3954 GCA_045612685.1 Elusimicrobiaceae bacterium | reverse complement strand
GGTGCTTTTAGAGAAGTTGCCGAACTTTTGCTTAAAGCGCAAGGAAAATGGCAACAAACAATTAATAATGCAAAAACAGGTAATATCGGCAAAACCCCTAAACCAAAATTACAAATTGTTAACTATAAACAAAGATAATTTTGTGTTTTATTAAATGCTAAAATATATATAGGGGAAGATATGGAATTATCACAATTAAATTTTGTATTATTGACGCTTATAGTTTTTTCGGCTTTGTTTTTGCCTTTTTTGTGGCATAAAGCAGAAGAAGAACTTGAAATCTTTTTGTTTTGTCTTGGCATTCTTGCGGCAAGTGCAAGCGGATGTTGGTCTTGGCATTTAATAAAACATACTCTTACCCACCCTATAGCAATTTCTTTAGCAGTATTAATTACGGGTTTTTTATTTAATTATTTTAAAGATAAAATAACGGCTTTTATTGAGTTTTGTTCAAAAAGATTCGGATTGAAAAAAACTATCTTCGGGGCTGTTGTTTTATTATCTTTTCTTTCAAGTATTATAACGGCTATTATTGCGGCCCTTGTTTTATGTGAAATTGTTTTTGCTTTACGCCTTAACCGCAAAGATTCCATAAAGGTTATTATTATGGGGTGTTTCGGTATAGGGATGGGCGCGGTATTAACAAAAATAGGGGAGCCTCTTTCCGTCATAGTTATTGATAAACTTTCCGGCGCTCCGCATTATGCGGGCTTTTTCTTTTTGCTTAAACTTTTGTGGCCTTATATTATACCTGCAATTTTATTTTTTGCTTATATGGCAAGCCGTATTTCCGGCGTGCAAAATAAAACAAAGCAAAATATGGAAAAAGAAAATATTAAAGTAATTTTAATAAGAACAGGCAAAATTTATCTTTTTATTATGGCTTTGGTTTTATTTGGGGAAGGCCTTTCCCCTTTAGCAAGGGCAACTATACAAAAACTATCACCAAGTTTTTTATATTGGGCTAACTCCTTTTCGGCTATATTAGATAATGCAACTTTGGCTGCAGCTGAAATCGTGCCGGAAATGACAAGAGCACAAATTGAATTTTTGCTTATAGCACTAATCGTTTCCGGCGGATTTTTGATTCCGGGTAATATACCAAATATTATTTGTGCCTCTAAATTTAAAATAAAAAGCAGCGATTGGGCGCGGACTGCTTTACCTATAGGGTTTAGCATTATGTTTATATACTTTATTATTCTTAATATTTTTTCTTAACTATATAGAGGAGAAAAAAATGATAGAAAATTCGGAAATAATTTTGCGCTTACTTGTAGCCTTATTATTTGGCGGTGTTATCGGTCTTGAAAGGCAATATCACGATAAGCCGGCCGGTTTTGCAACAAATACTTTGATTTGTTTAGGTTCTGCCGTATTTGCAATAATGTCAATTCTTTCCGCTTATTATTTTGGCGGCGATCCGGCAAGAATTGCCGCACAAATCGTGGCGGGTGTCGGTTTTCTTGGTGCAGGTTCTATTTTAAGGGACGGCAATAAAATTTCCGGCTTGACAACTGCGGCAGGTATCTGGCTTGTTGCAGCCGTCGGTATGGCTGTTGGATACGGGCAATATTTTATTGGCGCCGGTGCAACCTTAGGCGTTTTAATATTACAACTTTTTGTGCGCAAATTAATGCATACTTTTGATTATGTGCAACTTTATGATTCCTTAACTATTAAATGCGCACCTGATTGGAAAATTGTAGAAAAAATAAAAACTACTTTTAAAAAAAATAAAGCTGAAATTATTAAGGAGGAAATCCATAAAGAAAATGGTTTACTTGTTTTGAAATTAGTTGCAAATATTTCTGCAACAAAATATCAAAATATAGTAAAAGATTTGGCGCCTTTAGATGAGGTCAAATCATTGGATAAATAATTATGAATAAAAATGTACCCCTATTTAACTTAAAAGAACAACACGATAGTTTAAAGCAGGAAATTAACCAAGCCGCTTTAGATGCTTTAAACTCTATGAAGTGGCTGCTTGGCCCTAAAACCCAAGAATTTGAACAAAATTTTGCCAAAGCCTTAAACGCAAAATATTGTATTACCTGCTCTTCCGGCGCAAGTGCTATACAAATTGCTTTAATGGCGGCCGGTATAGGCAAAGGTGATGAAGTTATTACAACACCTTTTACCTTTGTGGCTACAACAACTTCAATTTCCTTAACAGGTGCTGATTTCGTTTTTGCAGATATTGACCCCAAAACCTATGAACTTGACCCCGAAGATGTTAAACGCAAAATTACTTCTAAAACAAAAGCAATTGTTCCGGTGCATTTATACGGCTACCCTGCCAATATGCCAAAAATTATGGAAATTGCAAAAGAACATAATTTGAAAGTTATTGAAGACTGCGCCCAAAGCCACCTTGCTCTTTGTGAAGGTAAATATACAGGCACTTGGGGAGATGCAGGGGCCTTTAGTTTTTACCCGAGCAAAAACCTTGGCGGTTGCGGCGACGGCGGTGCAATTATTACTAATGATGAAAAAATCGCCCAAGCCTGCCAAAGCATACGCCACAGCGGCAGAAGCATAGGTAAGGCCTATGAATATGACCGCGAAGGTTCCACTTTAAGAATGGACGAAATCCAAGCCGCAATTTTGGATGTTAAACTTAAACACCTTGCCCAGTGGACTGAAAACCGCCAAAAAGTTGCCGCACTTTATAGAAAACATTTGGCAGGTATTGCGCAAATCACTCTCCCGCCAGAAGCACCAAAAGGGTGGAGCCAATGCTATTATGTTTTTACTATCCGCGTAAAAGATAGAGATGCTTTAAGTGCCTATCTTAAAGAACACGGCATCGGTAATGCTGTTTACTATCCTGTGCCTTTATATAAACAACCTTGCTATAAACATTTAAACTGCAAGACGGAAGATTACCCCCATACCGAAAGTGCCGCAAAAGAAGTTTTATCTATTCCTATGTTCCCCGAACTTAAGGAAGAAGATGTTATTTATGTAGCGCAAACAATAAAAGAGTTTTATAAATAATGTTTATTGACTCCCACGCCCATATTAACGACGAAGCTTTTGATACTGACCGCAAGGATGTGATTGAGAAATCACTCCTTGCCGGTGTCAAAAATATTGTGGAAATTGCCTGCGAAGAACCCGAATGGCAACAAGCCGTTGATTTATGCGCGAAATATCCGCAAGTGTTTTGCGCGGTCGCGGGCGTGCACCCGATTTATGCTTCGGCCAAGACAGAAGAACAAATAAAAAAATTAAAAGAATTTTTAAAAAATCCTATTTTTAGAGCCGTCGGTGAAATAGGCCTTGATTATGCTTGGCTAAATTCCAGCACGGAGATTGAGCAGCAAAATGTTTTTGAAGAAATGCTGGAAATTTCTAAAGAAATAAATAAACCCGTTGTTTTACATTGCCGCAAAACAAACACACCTGACGATTTTAAAGCCTATGAAGATTTATTTGCTATTATGAAAAATCACGACACTCAGGGCGGAATATTCCATTGTTTCAGCGCAAGATACGAAGATGCAAAACGCGCTTTAGACAGGGGCTTTTTGCTTGGCTTAAACGGCGTAATAAGTTATAAAAAAAATAATGATTTAAGAGAAGTTATTAAAAAAATCGGCATTGAACATTTTGTTTTGGAAACCGATTGTCCGTATTTGCCGCCACAAACAAAAAGAGGGCAAAGAAACTCCCCCGAAAACATACCTGAAATTGCAGAATATTTGGCAAATCTTTTAAATATCCCTTTAGAAACCTGCGCACAAATTACGACGCAAAACGCCAAGAAATTTTTTAAAATATAATTTTGTTAAAATATATTTATATATAACTTTAAATGTTTTATATACAGGAGTTTTTTATGCAAATCCCCCCTTTGTTTGCACCTATAAAAAAAGATTTATTTAAGTTGAAAATAAAAATTATAGCCCTTTATTATTTGGCTTTTTTTGTTTTATTTCAAATATC
>JAZKZM010000060.1:0-7555 GCA_045612685.1 Elusimicrobiaceae bacterium | reverse complement strand
TTATCAAGTTTAGAGGCCTGTATCAAAACAGGTTTTACGCTTAATATTTTAAAGTTTTTATTTAACAATTCGCGCAAATCAAGCGGCAGATTTGTTGCCTTGTCCCAAGAGGTTATGCCTTTTTCATAGACGGCAGTTCTTATCTGCACTAAGCGATAAGCCGGTATTTTTTGCGTTTTAACAAAATCTTTTATCTTCTCAAAATCCATAATTAAAGAGGGATATTTCCTTTTTTAGTATTAAACTGCGGCTTTCTTTTATCTTTTAAAAGTCTAAAAGCCCTAATAATTTTTTGACGGGCAAAAGTCGGCTCTAAAATTTCGTCAATAGAACCGCTTGCCGCCGTTTGATAAGGCGAAGCAAATTTTTGGGCATATTCTTTTGTAAGTTTTTCTTTTAATTCTTCCACCTTGTCTTTGGGGGCGGCTTTAATTTCTTTGGAATAAAGAATTTCTATTGCACCGCGCGGGCCCATAACGGCAATTTCGGCAGAAGGTAAAGCAAAGTTAAAATCGCCACCTAAATATTTTGAACTCATAGCAATATAAGCACCGCCGTAGGCCTTACGCAATACTAGAGTAATCTTTGGCACGCTGGCCTCGCTATAAGCATAAAGCAGTTTTGCGCCGTGCCTAATAATACCGCCGTGTTCTTGCGCTACACCGGGCAAATAACCGCCTAAATCAACAAGGGTAAGTATAGGTATATTAAAAGCATTTAAGAAGCGCACAAATCTGGCTGCTTTATCGCTTGCATCCATATCCAAAGCACCGCCAAGCACATCAGAATTGTTTGCCACAATACCCACAACTTCGCCACCCATTTTAGCAAAACCGACAACTATGTTTTTAGCAAAATCTCTGTGAATTTCAAAAAATTTATTTTCGTCGGCAAGTTCCCAAATAATATGTTGGATTCTAAAAGGTTTTTTGGGGTTAATTTCGCACACCTTTTCAAGCAAAGGAGTTTGCCTGTCAACAGAATCAATCGTTGTTGTGGCAGGGGCCTTTTCATAACAATTTTGCGGCAAGAAGGAAAGAAGTTCTTTAACTTGTCTAAAACAATCTTGCTCGCTGTTTGCTATAACATGGCAAACACCGCTTTTTTGAGAGTGCATTTTTGCCCCGCCAAGAGTATCAAAAGTAACATCTTCACCCGTGGCTGCTTTAACAACATTTGGCCCTGTTACAAACATGTGGCTAATGCCGTCAACCATAAAAATAAAATCCGTTAAAGCAGGAGAGTAAACCGCCCCCCCCGCACAAGGACCAAGCACAACTGAAATTTGCGGTATCACGCCTGAGGCTTTAACATTGCGGTAAAAAATTTCGCCATATCCATCAAGGCTGTTTACGCCTTCCTGTATTCTTGCACCGCCTGAATCAAGCAAACCGATTAAAGGAATTTTTGCTTCTATAGCAAGGTCCATTAAGTTGGCTATCTTTTTTGCATGGGCAAGACCTAGCGAGCCGCCAAGACTCATAAAATCTTGCGCAAAAATTGCCACATCGCGCCCATTTATTTTGCCAAAGCCGGTTATAACACCGTCGCCTTTGATATTTTTATCTTTTAAATCAAAATCATTACCGGCAGTTTGCACAAGAGTGCGAATTTCAAAAAAACTATTCTCGTCAAGTAAATAAGATAAACGCTGACGGGCAGTAAATTTGCCCTTTTGATTTTGGATACGCTCTTTTTCAGGTGAACTTTCAACCGCTTGAGCATAAACCTGTCTAAATTTTTTTATACTTGCGGCAGTTTCTTTTTTGCCTTTTGGTTCTTCATCAGTTTTTGTGCTGGTAATTATTGTATCATCGTTCATATTAAACCTCTAAATTATTAAAATCGCGGTTCTTCCGTTGCTATAGCAAGTTTATAAGAGCCGGGTAAATCTTGCCCGCTCACAACAATATTAGGACTGCCCTGGCGCGCCCAAATATCAAGGGCTTTACCCTGAAATTCAAGTTTGCCGAAAACAAAATTTATATCCGTGCAACTAAGTTGAAGGCCAAGACCCAAAAATTTTAAAACGGCTTCTTTTTTGGCCCAAAGTTCCGTTAGAAATGGTGCCGATTTGGAAGATATTTCCCTTTTATCAAAATATTGTTTTACCCAAGATTGGCTTCTTTGTTCTATACACTCAATATCAATACCTATTGCTTGCCCTGTCAAAGCAATAGCAGCCGCGGCATAAGGCCCGCTATGGGTAATGGAAACAGGCAATTTATTTCCACCCGGAACAAGCAAAACAGGTTGCCCGCTGGGTAAATTTGATACTTCCATATTCTTAATATCAAAATTAAAAAAATCACAGGCAAGTGTCTTAAGGGCATATCTTCCGCCAAGCCACTCTTTTTTGCGCTTTTCCACTTTAAAAGTTTTATAAGTTTCCATTTCCCGCTTGGTTAAAAATTCTTCCGCAGGCGGAACTTTTGAAATTTCTACAATATTTAATCTATATGCCATAACAATATAATAGCAAATTACTGCCCTACCATTTGATAATCTTGCAGTTCAACCCATAATTTTCCGTTTTCATCAAAGACAAAAGCATTATAAACGCTCTTGCCTTCAATATTTTTGCCTGTATATTTGGCTAAGACAAATAAATTATCTTTTGGCTTATCGGTAAGATTAAGCCACATAGCACCGATATAATCTGGCAAAGTGATTTTGTTTTCAACAAGGATATCCCTATAACCGCAAGTTTGGAAAGCCGATTCTATAAGAAGAGGATTAGCAACAAGTTTTTTATCTCCGCTGTCAAAAAGCGGCTCTTCCGGCTTTTTATATACGGAAAGGACTTGTTCGCCATCAGCCTGAATAATGCCGTCTAATACGCGGAAACTCGGTCCGTGGAACATACCTTTATAAATTTCTTCCTTGCTAAATTTATAATTTGCACTACTCTTAATAAGATTATCAAAATCAATAGTTTCCCTTACTTTTGGCCACAAACTTTCAAAGTGATTTAAAAGTTTTGCATTAAAATGTTTTCTTGTTGACCCCATTTTAATACCGCGGCTGTTTATAAAATCTGATTCTAAAGCCATAGAAGTTAAACCTTGTTCGTTTTTAGCTTTTATCATAACTTCCTGATCTCTAAGTCTTAAAAGTTTAATAGGTAAAGAAAAGTGAACATCTTGCAAACCTTTTGTTTTTTGGCCTAAAACTTGGGCGGCTTCAATAAAAGATTCTATACCCATAACACCCGGCACATAAGGCGTGCCGTTGATAGAGTGGTCTTTTAAGAAAGTCCACGCAGCGCGGTAAGTTTTTTTGGCAAGCAGTTCTTGATTCTTTATTAAACTTACTATCTGCCCAAGAAAGAAATTATCTTTATCTTCCGTTTGAACTTGGGCGGCAGGTTCAGATTTTTCTTCTTGTTTAGGCTCTTCTTCTAAATTAAAAAGTTCTGCCTGTTCTTGCAGTTTAGGTTCTTGCTGCTCTTTAACTTCGGCAGGTTCTGTTTTTTGCTTAGGTGCGGGCAGTTCTTCTTCCTGTTTTGGTTCTTCTTCAATAGTTTCTTCAGAAGGAGTATTGTTTGAGTTATTATCATCAGCGGAAGAATCTTCTTCAACAATATCTTCTTCTAAGATATTTGGCTCATCAAAACAAATTTGCTTATCGGTATCAAGCATACCTAAATCATCAGTTAAAACAATTTCAGGCACTTTGCCATAGACAATTTCATCAAGGAACATTTGCATACCGACATCAGGGTCAACAAATTTAAGCCCTTGTTTTGTTAAGAACTCAAAGACGCCCGGGCGCACACCCATACCGACTTTGGAATAAGCGCTCATAGCAATACTAACTGCTCTTTGGCCCTGTCTGTTTAAAGTTAAAGAAAGTTTGGCAAGATAATCACTTGCACTTGCATAATCGCTTTGCCCAAGATTACCAAATTTGCCGGCAATAGACGAAGCAAAAGCATAAAAGCCGCTTTCCTTAACTAAATTTAAAGCAAGGAAGGCAGCCGCACTTATCGCTTTTACGCTAAACACTTTATAATATTCTTCTATTGTTTTATCTGTTAAAAGTTTTGAGTGTTCAAGACCGGCAAAATGGATAAGTCCGTCAAGTTTGCCGTATTTCTTTTTGATTTTCATTACGACATCTTTTAACATACTGCCGTTAGTAACATCACAATGGTAATACTCAACATCACTGCCAAGAGCTTTAAGTTTTTGAATAGTTTTATATAAGGTAATAGAATCTGTTATTTTGCCAAATTCTTTTTCAAGCAAGACAGGTGTTGCCTTGATAGTTGTATCGGCTTTTAATTTTTGCCAAAGTTCTTGTTTTAAAGCGGCTAAATCCTGCTCGTTTAAAGTGGCATAATAAGGTGTTTTATCAAGCAGTTCTATTACATCTAAAATCAAAATGCGGCTTTGATATTGTTTAGCGATTTTTTGTGCTAAAATTGCGCCGATTCCGCGTGCCGCACCGGTAAATATTATTGTTTTGCCTTCAAGATCCATACGCTTGATATCTTTACTAATCTTTCTTGGTACGCAAAGAATAGTCTTTCTTTCAAGACCTTCAAAAGATACCTGACCTCTTTCATCACCGGTCAAAACTTCACTTATGGTTTGCTGGGCCATTTGTTCGGGCGAAACATCTTCGCTAAAATCAATTATTTTGGTAAGCACGCCGGCAATTTCGTATAAATCTTTTCTAAAGCAGGCAGCACCGCCGTAAACAGCACCCAAGATAGGATTTACCGGCTCTTTTGTTTTATAGCCGAAATTACCGTCAACTTTAGAAACAACTGCCACAAAAGTATCAGCATCATCACGCTTTTTAAGGTCGTTTATAAATATCTTGCAAGCATTAAACAAAGGCATTAAATTCTTTGTAAGTTCGGTATTGGGGTTTACTCTCTTATCAAATTTCTTAATAGAGCAAGGCAAAGCATAAACTATACCTTGCACCGCTAAAGGATTATTTTTTGCAAATTCCGTAAAAGCGGCAATAGTTTCTTCAAGACTATCCCAATTAACTATTGTTGTATTTTTGGTTCTTGCCCTTAAAGTTGTAAAGGTATGGGTTTTGATACCTTGTTCTTTAAATGCTTCGCTGTAGGCCTTTGTTATGGGTGCATTATCAGACATTATTAAAACAATTCTTTGTGCCGATAATTTGCGCGGAGTTAAAGGCGTTAAAGGAGCATCTGCGGTTATGGGAACAAAACGGAGTTTTTGTTCTTCTGCGGAAGTTTCTTCTTTAACTTCTTCTGCTTTTTCCTCTATTTCTTCTTCTGCGATTTCAGTTTTAGCAACTTCTTCAAAAATAGGGTCTTCTGTTTTTGCTTCAACTTGTTTAGGTGTTTCAAGAACAGGTTTTGTTTCGGCTTTTACTTCTTTAACTTCGGCAGTTTTGCCGTTGCCAAGTTCTTTTAAAACATATTTAATACAATGTCTGATTGTCGGGTAATCTTTAAGTTGCAAGCCTTGGTCTAAAGGTAAATTATATTTTTCGCCAAACAAAGCAAAAAGTTCGGCTTGTTTAACTGTATCTATACCAAGGTCTGCTTCCATATCCAAATCAAGTTCAAGCATATCTTGCGGGTAGCCGGTTTTTTCTGCCACCATATCAACAATTTCTTTTGTTAAGGCTTCTTCTGAGATTTGCTTGGTTTCTGCTTTAACAGGTTTTTCTTCTTTTGCCGGTTCGGGTTTAACTTCTTCCTTTTTGACTTCGGGTTTTACTTCCGTTTTAACTTCGGCAGTTTTGCCGCCGGAAAGTTCCTTTAAAACATATTTTACACAATGCCTAATCGTCGGGTAATCTTTAAGTTGTAAGCCTTGGTCTAAAGGTAAATTATACTTTTCGCCAAACAAAGCAAAGAGTTCGGCTTGTTTAACGGTATCTATACCAAGGTCTGCTTCCATATCCAAATCAAGTTCAAGCATATCTTGCGGGTAGCCCGTTTTTTCTGCTACCATATCAACAATTTCTTTTGTTAATTCTTCTTCGGAAATTTGCTTATTTTCTGTTTTAGCGGGTTCTGCTTTTGCAGGTTTTTCTTCTTTTGCCGGCTCTGCCTTAATAGGTTCGGGTTTTACTTCTTCCTTTTTAATTTCCGGCTTTGTTTCTGTTTTAACTTCGGCAGTTTTGTTTTTTCCGAGTTCTTTTAAAACATATTTAATGCAATGTCTGATTGTCGGATAATCTTTAAGTTGCAAGCCTTGGTCTAAAGGTAAATTATACTTTTCGCCAAACAAGGCAAAAAGTTCGGCTTGTTTAACTGTATCTATACCAAGGTCTGCTTCCATATCCAAATCAAGCTCAAGCATATCTTGCGGGTAGCCGGTTTTTTCTGCCACCATATCAACAATTTCTTTTGTTAAGGCTTCTTCTGAGATTTGCTTGGTTTCTGCTTTAACAGGTTCGGGTTTAACTTCTGCTTTTTTAGGTTCTACGGCAACTGATTTTACTGCTGCTTTAACTTCGGTAGTTTTTACAGAAGAAGAAACACTTTCCTGCAAGCAAACTGCCACGCTGTTAAAACCGCTTGAAATCCTTAAAACATATTTAAAATTATTTAAGGCATAAACTGCCAAAACATCTTCCACGCCGGAGCCAAAAGTGCAACCGATTAAAGAAGAAATATCTTTTATTTCAACTTTATCTGAAGCAAAGATTTGTTTTAAATCAGTTTTTTCCAAAATTTCTTTACTGGGTATTACAAGAACTTTTTGTTCTTTATCAATATTTACTTTAGCAAGTAAAGTTTTTAAAGTTTGGTTAATATCGCCGGTAGCAAAATCGCTATAAACTAATTTTGATAAAGGTTTTTTGTTTCTGGCCAAAACATCTTGGCTGCGTTCAAGCACCAAAGCAGAAGCAGCTGAGCCAAGCACAACTTTATTTTGGCCTTGCGCAAGGAAACCTGCATTAATAAAATCTTGCAAAGTTTCGCTTGAAGGCGTGTCAGCGGCAATAACAATAACCCTGTTTACTTTAGAAAGTTTAAGCCAATCTTGAGCAATACTGATTGCCTGCTGTGCGCAAGTGCCGCTACCGCTAACACAAACAGCAGGGCCCGTTGCGCCGATTAAAGAGGCAAATTGTGTATGCGCTAAAGGCAAGGCTTTTGTTAAAAATTCCTGGGTAAAGGTTCTGGGTGTGTGCATTTCATATTTGGCAAAGTTTTCTTCATACCAAGTTTGAATTTGCGTTCTTAAAGTTTCATCAGAAATTTTATTTATAAAAGAATCATAAAAAGCGCGGACTTCTTTTTTTGTTTTACCTTTTAAGATATCTGCAACTTTTGTTGAAACTTCATAAACCCAAGCACTTTGAGTGGGCAAGGAAGAAGCAAAAATAATACCTGTATCTTGCTTCATTTCTTCGGGTAAAGTTAAAGGTAAAGCGCAGTCTTTTAAAGCAAGTAATCCGGCACTAATTGCCATTTTTGCCGTATCGTTTAAGGTTTTAACAATATCGGCAGAAATGCCAAATTCTCTTGTTAAATCAGCGGAAATAGCCGGAACATAATTTTTTATTACTTGTTCAAGTGTTGTTATTTTTTCGCCTGAAATTGTAG
>JAZKZM010000059.1:0-3756 GCA_045612685.1 Elusimicrobiaceae bacterium | reverse complement strand
TACCCTGAAAGTTATGACGAATTTCGCCTGGCACACGATACTTTTGCAAAAACTTTTGCTCAAATAAAAATGACTTTAACCACTGATTCCCCAAGATTTTTAATGATTTTTAATATTTTATTTTTACGCTTTCCCGAAGTTTGGAAAGTTGTCTTTACTATTTTAAATCCTTTTGTCCAATTATTTATCGTCTTTGGATTGTTTTTTGTAGCAACAGGCAGAAAAGTTAATTTTAAAAACGCGCAAGATTTTTACCCTCTTTTACTTTTATCTTTAATGTATTTATTTTTATCTCCGAAACCTTGCAATACTTTATTTTGGGTTTCCGGTGCAATTTGTTATTCTTGGGGTTTTATACCCCCTTTAATATTGCTTTGTCTATTTAGAAAAATTATTGACGGTGCTGTTTTAAAATCTTCCCGATTAAAAAACTTTTTAATGCTTTTTATCGGTTTTGCAGCCGGTATGTCTAATGAAAACACCGGCCCTATGATGTTTTGTATAGCCGTTTTATTTTTTATTTACTGCAGATATAAGAAAATTAAAATACCTCAATTTTATTACTTCGCTTTTGCGGGTGTTACCTTAGGTATTATTGCAATGTTTGCCAGCGGAGCAAGCACCTATAGAGCAAGCAGAGATTTTATTTTTGCCGCTTGGAAAGAATTTACTTTTGCACAAAAGTTTGATATTTTTACTATACGAATAAACACATTTCTTAATGCTCTTTTTTGGATTCCCGTTATAGATTTTATTGGCCTTTTTCTTATTTTATATGACAAGAAAAAACTAGCCATAAAAGATAAAGATTTTATTTTGAGTTTTATGCTTTTAATATTCGCCGTCGTTTTATTTAGCGTATTGTTTTTTGCACCGACAGCATCTTTAAGAGCTTATTATTCCAGTGCGATGTTCTTTTTTATTTCCTTTTTAATGCTTATTTTAATGGCAAGAAAAATTTATTCTCTTAATTTTGCAAAATATCTAGCCTTGATTCTTTTAATTATTAGTATAGTAGAAGCACCTTTTATTGCTATTCCACATCTAAGAGCTTATAAAGAACATAAACAAAGAATGGCTTTTGCCTTTCAGCAAAAAAAGGCCAAAAGTCCTTATGTTTTTCTTACCAGATTAACTATTCTAAAAGGGCCTACTGAAAACTGGACTATTGAATATTGCGATTTTGTTGGCCTTTCAGAAAGAAAGAAATTAACAGAAAAATTCGGTGGGAATATACGATTTGATGCTAGACCGGAAGAATTGGTTTTTACAAACAGACCTATTTAATTTGTTATAGCCTAAATACTTTTAAAGCAAAAATAACTCTTAGCAAAATATTCTCCACGCAAAAATTTAAAAACCACCTTTCAAAAAGAGGGACTTGGTCACAAGTCGCCTTACTGACGTGCGGCGCTCGCGACCCCGCCTCGCGATGCTCGCCTTTCACTTCGTTCAAACTCGCATAACGCTCCGCCTTTCAAGTCCCCACGCAGGCAAAGCAGTTTGCCTGCTTCCCCACAGAAATTAAAAAACCGCCTCATAAAAAGGCGGTTTTTAAATTTCTACCGGGGAGGGGACTTGAACCCCTAAGCCCTAAAGGGCAATAGTTTTTGAGACTATCCTGTATACCAATTCCAGCACCCCGGCGTGTCTACTTATATTTTAGCAAATTTTAAGAATTATTTGTTATTTCTTAGATGTTGCCTTTTTTATTTCCTTTATATAATCAACCACACCTTGAGAAGTTGCTTTGGCAAGTTTATCAACAAAACTATCTTGCATTAAAAGTTCTTCCTGCTCGGGCAAGAGCATATAAGCGTGTTCAATTAAAATTGCGGGCACTTGCGGGCTTGAACGCGTGACGGAAAAATCCCTTTGCAAAATGCCATCATCAGGCAAGGCAATATTGCGGACAAAACTTCTTTCAATGGCTTCGGCAAAAGTATAACTATGCGGATAATAATAATAAAATGAAAAACCGCGCGGACGCGATAAAGGGTCAACATTATCGGGCAAGGCATTATTATGAAGACTTATAAATAAATGGGCTTTTTCCGATAAAACTTTATCCTGGCGGCGGGCAAGGGGCATATTTTCCGTTTCTTCTTTTGACATAAAAACTTTTGCGCCAAGGGCTTCCAATTTTTCTTTTAATTTTTTGGCAATTTTATAATTTATTTCATATTCAAGCAGTCCACTTGGCCCGACTGCACCGTCATAAGGAACAACTCTTTTGGGGCTATGGCCCGGGTCTAAAACAATTCTTACATTTTTTAAAGGTTTTGATTTTGTAGTTTTAAATTTTGGCGCATGATAAAAATTAAAAACCAAATTATCCCCTTGATAACCAAAATCAAAACCCCACAATTTTAAATTTTCGTTAAAATTAAGTAAAATTTTTTGTGCATCATCCTGCAAATTTTCAAAAGAAACTTTATTAAAAAGAGAAGTTTTTAATTCTTTCTCCGGATTATTTAACATTTGGGTATTAAATAAAGTAATTTCAAAACCGACCGGCATTTGATTTGTTTTGAAACTTATTCTTGCATTATTATAAATTGTTAAAACCGATTTATTATCTTCTTCTTCCAAAGAAACCTGCCAAGCATTATTTTGCGGCTCGGTAAAATACTTTTCGGTTTTAATAAAATTTTCTTCAAGCCAGCCTTCTTGGCCTTCTGCAAGTAAAATTCTATAAAAGCCATTTAATTGCCCTGTTATTTTTACTTTGCCAAATAGGCGCGTTTCCAAAATATGTTCCCCCTTTTTAGGAGCAGGCCTTAAACGCTGACTTTCTTTTGTTAGTTTACCTATCGCTAAAATTTGCTCTTTTGGATAAATGCGTATTTTACCCCTTGAAAAAGCCTTACTTTTAACTTTATTTCTATCGTATAATTTATAAACTACCTTTTTGGCGCGTTTTGTTATATCGTTCTTATTAAAAGTAATTGTTGCTTCATAAAGGCCGGGTTCTTTAGGGTTTTCCGACATTACAACTTCTTTGTGGGAAAAAATATTTAAAGTGACCTTTCTTTTAGGACTGCCGTAAATAAAGAAATCAACAGTATCGCCTTCTTTTAATTTAACTTCGCTTGAAGGAAAAACTTCTTCCGTATCAAATTTATATTTGCCTGTATATTTTTTAATTTCAAAACCGGGCACAATAACATTCCTTTTGAAAGTTTGGATTTCTTCGGGCGTGATAACTTCAAAAATAAATTCATTTGCCCCCGTAATTAGAGGTTGGAAAGTCAAAAATGACCCGTTTTTATAAAGTTCAATATCCTGCCCGTTTAATTTTAATTTTGCATCCTTTTGATAAACGCGCCCAAACAAAAACATATTTTTTATACCTTTTGGCATTGTTTTATCTTGATGGGGATATTCTACGCGCAAGGGATAAAATTCTTCAGGGTTGGTATCGGCATCGGTCAAAGTCGGCGCGATAGTAGCGGCAAATATTTTTGCACTTAAAAATAAACAAAATAGGGGAATTAGTCTTTTAATCATACTTATAAAATGATATCATATTTAAATGGTGGAACGCGATACCCTTATTAAAGATTTAAACAAATACCTTGATGTTGCGGCAAATCCCGAACATAATGGTTTACAAGTTCAGGGAAAAGCAAAAATAAATAAAATTGCTTTTGGGGTTTCTGCCAATATGGCTTTGTTTAAAGAGGCAAAAAACTTTGGTGCTGATATGATTATCGTGCATCACGGGCTTTTTTGGAATAATATTCAAACTATTAC
>JAZKZM010000058.1:0-2547 GCA_045612685.1 Elusimicrobiaceae bacterium | reverse complement strand
CAAAACAAAAGGAGTAAGTATGAAAACCCAAGCATTTACGCTTATAGAGTTATTAGTAGTTGTTTTAATTATAGGTATTTTAGCCGCAATTGCCGTTCCGCAATATCAATTTGCTGTTTTAAAATCCAGAGCAAGTCAAGTAATGAGTCTTGTTCGTTCTATGGCAAATGCTCAAGAGAATTATTATTTGGCAAATGGCGAATATGCCGATGGGTTTAATAAGTTAGATTTAACTTTACCATCTTCTGAATCTTGTAATTCTGCAGCAGATACTTGTAGAACAATTGGTGATTGGGCAGTTATGATGGATTGCCCAAATGGAGATTGTGGTAGTATTGAACCTGCTTATTGGGGTGGAGAGTCTGCGTATATGGTTAAAATCGCCAATTATTTAATACACAAAAGAGCCGGAAGTGATATTAGAGAAGAATCTGGTAATTTGACTTGTATTGCCGGAGGAAGTGGAGAATCAAAAACTAAAGGACAGAAATTATGTCAAGCTTTGGGCGGCACTTTAATAGAAAATTCTGGTGATAGATATTTTAGATTATAGAATAGAAATCTTTCCCGCTTAAATTTTTTTGATAGAAAAAATAAAAACCCCCGAAATTATCGGGGGTTTTTTAAAACTTTTAACTAAAGTTTTTTATTTCTTAATACCTGCTGCTTCCTTCTTCCAAGTGACAGAGATACACGCCATAGCAATAATACAAGCAAATATACAAGAAACATAAACACCTTTCCAACCATAATTTTGGCTGATATAGGCCGCACCTTTAGAAGAAAGCATAGCACCGAAATAACCAAACATACCTGTAAAACCGCAAGCAGCGGAAACAGATTCCTGCACGGTCACGCGCGATGCCTGCACGCCGCCTGCCAAGTTTTGCGGGCCGTCAACAAAGAAGCCGATAAAAGCAGCAAAAATTGCCGTTACCCAAAATGCTGTATTTGTTGCGCAGGAAGCATATTTATAGAAGCACCAACAGCTGATAGCCAAAATAACTAAGTAAATAATGTTAATTTGCGTGCAGCGTCCGTGGAAAAATTTATCTGCCAAATAACCGGCAACGATACCGCCCGGCATACCTAAGAAAGGCATTGCACTTGCGGCACTTGCGGCTGTGGCTTGGGTGAAACCCCTATCTTGCACTAGGAAGGTTGTTGCCCAGTCAAGTGTAGCAAAGCGGACATAATAAATAAAGATATAAGAAATAGCCAAAGCCCAAAGGAACGGATTTGTTAAAACATATTTTTTAACAATTTCCCATTGGCTCATTTCGCTTTTTTCTTTGACGACGGGCATAACGTCGTTTCTGTATTTTTCAATCGGGGGAAGGCCAACGGTTGTGGGTTTATCTGTCATTACTTTAAGCATAAAAAGGCTGTAGCAAATACCCATAATAGCAGGCACGATAAAGGCCATTTTCCAACCGAAATGCAAGTAAGCAAGTAAAGAGATAAGTTGTGCTACAAAGAAAGCACCGAAAGTATGGGAAGAAGACCATAAAGTCCATTTTGTTGCCCTTTCATTAGGGGAGAACCAATAAACCAACCCTTTTGCTACCGGCGGGAAACCCATTGACTGTGCCGCGCCGTTTAAAGCCCAAAGGAAAGTTGCAAGCATAGTTGCAGAAACCCCTAAAGAAGAACTTACTTCAGGTATGAAAGCAAAAATAAGGTTGATTACTGAAGAAAGACCTAATCCAAGGGCCATTACTGCACGGATATTGCATTTATCTGCAAGGATACCGCTTAAAAATTTACCGATACCGTAAGTAAGGTAAATAGCAAAACCAATATTACCGAGTTGCTCAACTGTAAAAACATTATTTTGTATCAAAGTAGGTTTTATGATATCAATATTTTTACGGGTAAAATAAAACAAGGCATAACCAAAATACATTGAAAAGAACATTTTGATACGCCAGTGTTTATATCGCTTCGCGATAACTTTTTCGTCTGTCAACGGCTCTGCATCGGGAAGCGGCTTAAAATAATTTTTTATCTTGTCCAGCATTTACTTCTCCTTTTTATAAAAAAATACAACAAACAATTGCAAAACTATTGCAATAGTCCGCCAGTAGCAACAATTTGTGCTTACACAAACATTATAACATAAAATTAGTAATTAGAAACATTTGCTTTTGGCTTTTTTAATAACTATAATTTTTTTAGGAGATTTTTTTATGCAAGAAATTATTGAACTTATAAAGAAGGCAAAATGTTTAACCGCTTTTACCGGGGCGGGTATTTCGGTTGAAAGCGGTATTCCCCCCTTTCGCGGTGCGGGCGGTCTTTGGGAAAAGTATGACCCCAAATATATTGAAATTGAATTTTTTTATTCCCATCCAAAAGAATCTTGGGCGGAAATGAAAAAGATATTTTTTAATTCTATGGGTGTAGCCCAGCCAAACACAGCCCATAAAACTTTGGCTAAACTTGAGGACAAGGGCTTTTTAAAAGGTATTATTACCCAAAATATTGATAATTTGCACCAAAAAGCCGGCAGCAAAAAAGTGCTTGAATATCACGGCACGATTGACA
>JAZKZM010000057.1:0-1806 GCA_045612685.1 Elusimicrobiaceae bacterium | reverse complement strand
CCTGATGATAAACGCAGAATTGACGCGCCTATCGGCAGAGTTAGCGGCGGAAAAATAAAAGCTTCCCCCCTTGGCCGCCAAGCCATAACCGATTATAAAGTTGTTAAAAGAGCAAATAATTTTTGTTTTATGGAACTTTACCCAAGGACAGGGCGCACAAATCAGTTGCGCGTGCACATGAGCTGGCTGGGTTATCCCGTTCTTGGTGATTGGCTTTATAAAGGCGCAAGCGCGCCGCGCTTGATGCTACACGCAAAAAAACTTGAGTTTTTACATCCTTTCAAAAAGACAAAACTTTCCTTTAGCGCACCTTTACCGAAAGATTTTAAAGATGCTTGGTCTCTTTTAGCTTCCGGTCCTACAAAAGTGCTTTAGCTTTTACTTTGTAAAAGTTTCTTTTTAACTATTCTTCCTACAAAAGTATTTTGCCTTTTTCTTTGAAAAAGTATTTTATTTGCTACTCTTTAGACAAAAGTGTAGGGTATTTGTAATTTTGCAAAAGAAAAACACACAATATATCTCTTACGACGGAAAATTGAAAAAACTTGATTTTCAAAAAAAAAAAAAAATAAAATGAAATTTGTAAAGTCTAAAAAATAAAAGACAAAAAGGAGAAAATTATATGAAATCAAGTAAAGCATTTACGCTTATTGAATTATTAGTAGTAGTTTTAATTATCGGTATTTTAGCCGCAATTGCTGTTCCTCAATATCAAAAAGCTGTAGCAAAAACAAGATACACATCACTAATGAATTTAGCTAGAAGTATAAAAAATGCACAAGAGATATATTATTTAGCAAATGGTTTCTACGCTACCTCTTTTGATGATTTAGATGTTTCCTTACCAAGTGACTTTATAATAGATTCTGAAAGAAAAAATTTAGCAAATAACGAAGCAAATGGAACAGGGCTTTTAATGTTACATCAAAATAACAGAGTATCTATTTGGAATTATAATAATATTTGTAATTCATACGAAATATTTTTAACCCATATAGATGATACAAATAATTCAGACCGTTCTTTTTGTTATGCTCATTCAGGTGATTGCAATAATTCTTTAGGTCATGCAGTTTGTCAAGCAATTACCAACAAATCTAGTGGGGATAGATCTAGTGATACATATTGGATAGATTAAATCTTTATTTACGAAAAGAAATAAAAAAACTCCTATCTTTTTATACAGGTAGGAGTTTTTTATTGCAATTTAAAGGCTAAATTCCTTAAATGTTAGTGTAAATGTATTAAATAAAATGCTATCATTTAAATAATAGGAGATTTTTTATGGATACCAAAAATCTTGCCAGCTTTATTGCGTGGGCTAAAACAACAGATTTACAAGAAATACTTTTTAAAACTAAAGATATTAATATTGAGATTAAAACCGCTAAAGCAACCTTGGAAAAAGCAAATTACCAATGCTCCATTTACGGCGTCCAATCGCCGGCTTTGGGTATTTTTTCTTCAGGCGCAAAAGGCAAAGCCATAACCTTGCACGAAGATATGCTAGTGGAAAAAGGCCAAATTTTAGGTTATATTGAGGCCGGCAAAACTATGCAACCTGTTGTTTGTAAGTTTGGCGGAAAGTTAAAAGTTATCTCTATTGAAAACGGGCAAAGTGTTGAATATAACCAGCCCTTATTTTTTATTGACCCTGAATAACTATGACCGAAAATATTAAAGATATTAAAAAAGTTTTAATTGCAAACCGCGGCGAAGTTGCATTGCGTATCATTAGAACTCTTAGGGAAATGGATATTAAATCCGTTGCCATTTACTCGGCGGCAGATAAATTTTGCGCCCACG
>JAZKZM010000056.1:0-4114 GCA_045612685.1 Elusimicrobiaceae bacterium | reverse complement strand
CGCAGTAAAAAACAAAACATATCCCGTAGGACGAAGAATTGGGAAAAAACTTGATTTTCAAAAAAAAAAAAATAAAATGAAATTATTAAAGAAAGGAGAATAAAAAATGAATAAAAAAGGTTTTACATTAATTGAATTACTCGTAGTAGTTTTAATTATCGGCATACTCGCAGCTATTGCTCTTCCACAATATCAAAAATCAGTAGAAAAATCTAGAATTACAGAAGCTGTAATAATACTTCGTGCAATTGCAGATGCAAACCGCAATTATTATTTATCTACAAATAAATGGGCCACAGCAACACAATTAAATTTGCTAGATATAAAAATACCTGGAACTAACGATAATACATGGGGAGATGAAAGAATTAAAACAAAAGATTTTGTATATTCTCCATGTGGAAATGATAAACAGGGAATTCAAATAGCTAGAGCAAACCGAATAAATGGTTTAGGTAGTTCCGAAGAAACATGGGGATATTCCTATTACCTTTGGTTAGATCAAGATAATAAACTACATTGCAATACTACCCCTGAAGCAAATACTATGGAACAAAATATTTGTAATGACATAGAAGCAAAAAATTCTTTATAATTTAGAAATTTTGTTTCGAATCAAACTACATAGAACACATTGTTTTAGCGAGTATTTTGCGTTTAGAGAAGGCTTGCCGAGCGAAGCATATCTTGAGCGGGTGGCAACCCCGAATATGTGAGCGAGGCATAACGCACTATAAACGCAAAAGACGAAGCTAAAACCTTACTCCTAGGGAGGCTTCGGCTCCCAAACCATAATGATTATAATTCGCTGCCAAACTTAAATCAAGATAAGAGGGAAGTTTAAAATTAAGACCGGCAACGGCTTTGGGGGTGGTAACAAATTCACGACGGCCGATTAAGGAAGTATCATCGGCACTTTCAACAGTAAGTTTGCCATAATCAACACCGCCGCCGATATAAGGCACGACATAAGGTGTCTTGAAAGAAAGCGCCAAACTTGCGCTATATTGGGTAATAGTGAAATCTCTGTGAACGCCGTTTTGCGCCATAATAACAAGCATTGGCTGGAAAGTATATAAAATCTCAGTCGGCTTGATTATACCCCATTTTAAACCGCCGCCTGCAATGGTAAGGCCATCCCAAGAGGTCGCGCGGACAAAACCGTCTATACGGAAAGGAAGGCCGATTTCCCCTTGAATTAAGGGCATAAACTTGCCGGCATCATTAGTGCCAAAAGCGGTATCGTGCTTGTTTGGGCGCGGCATATAAACACCGCGGGCTGCCAGTTGAAAACCGCCCCACCCCAAAATGCGCCCCGTAGTAACGGAAGAGGAGCCCAAAAGACCACTTATATCTTTGGCAAAATGGCGCACATTTTGCGGTGTTGCATAAGTGGAAAAATTATCAAAATTAAGTTCTTTTGCGCTAACAAAAAAAGCACAAGAAATAAAACATAAAAATAAAATTGTTTTCTTCATAATTATCCTCAATCGGTAAATTTAATATAGTCGCCTTCGTTTAAATCTTTTATTTCCCCCGCGGCAACTTCAAGCGTATATAAAGATTTTAGCACTATTGGACTAAAATGCCAAGACCCCATATTTTTTATAATTTTTAAAACTTTAAAATCTTTAGAGATAAAAACCGCATCAATAGCAAAACGCATAAAACAAGTGTGAATTTGCGCGCAAGGTTTTAAAACAATACCTTGCCCCTTATTTAGCCCTTTTTTGCCAAGCAAACCGACAAGGCGGCCTAAATAGGTATCTTTCATTTCTAAATCATCAGCAATAATTTGATTTGTTTGCGCGTTTATACATTTCATAATTAATCATCCAAAAGCTTTTTTGTGTTTTTTAAAATAAAAGAGCGAACTTGCGCTTTATATTTCTTATCCAGAAATTTTAAATCCTGCGGAAAGGAAACTTTGTAAATATCTTTTTTGCCCTTTTTATATTTTGATGCAAAAGCAATTATATCTAAACTATTATCAAAACTAACTTGAGTTAAAACACTTGAGGACTCTTTTATTTTACGCGCGGAAACTATTTTTAAAACAGGTGTTTGGCAAGTAGTTTTTGTTTTTTCTTTTGACGTGCCTTCAATGGCGTTTTTTATTTTTAAATCAAGTTCTTCTGAAGTAATGGCAAGATTTTTATATCCGCCAAGTTCGCGCGGCATTTCCAAAAAACTGCCAAAAGAATTTTTGTTTAAAGCAATATTTTCTATCTTAAAAAGATTGCAAAAAGTTATTTTATAATCGCCATCTTGCTGTTTTTGCACGCGGCTTACTTCAAGCGAAGCAAAAGCACAAACAGGCAAAAACAGCAAGAGAAAAGCAAATAATTTAGTCATTAACCCTTTCCACATAAGAATCGGTGCGGGTATCTATGCGGATTTTATCGCCTTCATTGATAAACAAAGGAACTTTAATTTCAAGGCCGGATTCAAGGGTGGCGGGCTTTGTCATATTGGCAACGGTGTCGCCTTTAACACCCGGAACGGTGGAAACAACTTTTAAATCAACCTTAATGGGAAGTTCAATACTGAAGAGTTGCCCTTCAATAAAAAGGCCCATAACTTCCATATTATCAATTAGGTATTTTAATTGTTGTTTAAGTTTTTCCGCCGGAACTGCAATTTGTTCAAAAGTTTCAGAATCCATAAAATAGACCATATCGCCTTCTTTATAAAGATAGCTGTGCGGGCGTTTTTCAATTTCAATTTCTTTAAATTTATCTTCGGGGCGGTAGCTGGTTTCAATAATAGAACCTGTGTTTAAATTGCGAAGTTTAACACGAACAACCGCTCTTGCTTGGCTTTTGCGGTGGTGTTGGTATTCAATAATTTCTACCATTTCTCCGTTTTCGTTTTCAAAGATTAAACCTTCTCTAAAGTCTGGTGTTCCAATCATAATTTCTCCTTTTTATTTTGTTAAGATTTTTGCGCCTTTGGGTGTTAAAACATAGGTGTCTTCGTATCTGATACCAAATTTGCCGTCGTAATAAACACCCGGTTCTATGGTAAAGACGCTGTTATTTTTAAGTAAATCTTGGCTCTTTGGGCTTAAATAGGGTTTTTGATGTATTTTAAGCCCGAGGCCGTGGCCTAAACTATGAATAAAAGCCTTGCTATAAGAGCCGGCTTTATCCATAAAATCTCTTGCGGCACTATCTAAAGTTGTGGCTTTAATATTATCTTTGGCAAGGGTGGCGCAATAGTCGTGGGTATCTTTTACTAAATCAAAAAGTTTTTGCCACTCTTTACTAACTTTGCTGCCATGCCACCAGCTCCTTGTGATATCGGAGCAATAGCCTTTATAACGGCAACCGAAATCAACCAAAACAGGTTCGTTTTGTTTTAGTTTTCTATCGCTGTTATGGTGGTGCGGATTAGCACCGTTTGCACCGAAAGCCAAAATCGTATCAAAGGCAAGGCCTTGCCCTCCGAGCTTTTGCATAATACTATCAAGAAGGGCAGCACCCTGTTTTTCGCTCATACCGGTTTTTAACTGCTTTTGAAAAATTTCAAATGCACTTGCGGAAATATGGCACGCTTTAGCAATTAATTTTAATTCGCTTTGGGTTTTGACATCTTGGGCTTGCTCTAAGAAATAAGGCAAGGTTTTAAAGCCGCTTGCGGCAAGCGCTGTTCCTTCAAGATAAGGCGCTAAAGTAGAATCAAAGGCCTTATTTTTAAATTTTGATGCTTTTTTACAAACATCAAGGATATCAAGACTATCAACCAAAGTTAAATAAGGGGCTTTGCGTTTTAAATCGGCAAAATACATTTTTTTGGTAAAGCAATAAGCCTTTGTTTGGGTAATCAATAAATAAGCATCATCAGGACTATAGAAAAAGAAATCGGTAAGATATCTTATCGTATCATTTTCTAAAACGCAAAATGCTTGCAAATTTTCTTTTTTAAGTAATTTTTGGAATTGTTTTAATTTCTCGTTCATTTTATTTGTTTAATACCTCTTTTTGTCATATAAAAACAATCTTCCCAGCGAACGCCGTATTTACCTTCAAGATAAATGCCCGGCTCTATGCTAAAGCAATAATTATCCAAAATAGGATTATCGTTAATTTGGCTGATATCGGCAAGTTCGTGG
>JAZKZM010000055.1:0-3681 GCA_045612685.1 Elusimicrobiaceae bacterium | reverse complement strand
ATAAGCATATATTAATTATTAAAGTAATCAAAATAAATATCTCCGTCAAATTCTTTTTTTAATTGTTCTTCAAACCAGGGGCAAAGGATATCATAATAATCAATTGTCCAGTTAAAAGTAGGTCCTTTCAAGGCTACTATTTTTGGGACAAAAATAGTAGCTTCTTTTCCTTGTATTTTTCTGGCTTGGGCAGCAATATTTCTTCTAAGGGTATCTTGTTTATATAGATTTATATGTATAATTGTTATAAATGGTGCAGAAATTATACCGGTAATTAATAACAGCAAACAAATATACTTAGTGAAATTAATGGAATAAATTTGTCTGGCAAGTAAAAGCAATATGATAAAGGAAATAAAGAAGAAAACGGCACTTGAATAATAGGCTCTAAGATCAATCGGCATAAATAAAACAGCGCTTAAAACAACTCCGCATAGCCAAAAAAGTGCGCTTAAAACAAATTCCTTATTTTTTAACATTTTTAATTTTTTATCATATAAAACGAACACAAGACCAATAAAATTTATTACCGGCAGCCAGAAAGTTGCATCTAATACTTTATTCATTTGAGCTATAAAAATTAGAATTTTATTTGTTAAAGTCATTTCCTGCCAAGAGATAACAAAGGCATCTCTTTTCATGCGAGCCGCGGCAGCTCCGCTGCCAAACATAGCCGTAAGGCCAAGAATAATACCCACTAAAGCAAAGTAGTAGAATTGAGGTATTTTAATCTTTTTATATTTACAATAAATAAAAAATAGAACAGTTAGACAAAAAATCATAGGGCCGGTATTTTCATTAGACATACCCGATGCAAAACCTATAAAAAGCATTAAAAAGTTTTTTAAGGCAGAAGATTTAAAAATTGTTCCGTCAATAGATTTTTTAAATAAACAAAGCAAAATCAAAACTGGCACAAAAGCCCAAGAATAACAAATTGCCCCTGCCTGCCAAAAAAGAGTGTGTGCCGGCCAAGGTATCATAAACAAATACATTAGAACTATAAGGAAGAAAGGGTAAAAATCTTGTTTAGTATTAAAGTTTACTTTTCTACCGGTAATAACGAAAAACATACCAAAAATAATAAATAACTGAACAAAAGGATTTAAGAGAGTATAAACAATTTTCCAAGTTTTAGGAAAGTGCAAAAAAAGGATATCAAAAATCATTAAAAACCTTGGAGAGTCCGTTGTTAAAGTAAGTTTTATTTGTTTAAAAACTAAAGGCCAAGTGTCGTGTGAAAAACGCAATTCATCCATAGTTTTTGGATAAATCGCCGAAAAGAATAAAATAATCAAAAAGAAAGCGGAAATTGTGGCAATATAAAGTGTTTTGGGGTTTATGTTGACTTTTTTCATACTTCAATTATACTTAATTTAAATAAACAATGTCTAATTTTGCTATAATGTAATTAACGGGGCATGGCTCAATTGGTAGAGTGCTCGGTTTGGGACCGAGAGGTTCCCGGTTCAAGTCCGGGTGCCCCGATTTTATTAAAAAGAGGTATCCCTTCTATGCAAAACCTCACTTCCAAACAACGCGCATTGCTGCCTTGTGCAAATATTCTTCACACAACAAAACAATTTAAAACCTTAAAAATAAATAAAGATATTTCTTTAATTTCGTCTAATGCGATTAAAACACCTTTCATTTTTGATAGTCTTGTTTTAAGCGTAAGTGCAAAACTTGATAAAAAAGCTGCCCTTCTTTTGCAGGCAAGTGTCAAAACGGCAGACGGCTGGAGTTCTTTTTATAAACTTTCCTATATCAGCCAAGATTATAAGAAAAGTTTTGCCGAGCAAAAAGATAAATTTGCCAAGACTAATATTGACGAGCTTTTAATTAAAAAAGGCGCTACTGCTTTTAAATATAAAATTACAATTTTAGGTAAAGCAAAAATTGATTTAATTTCTGTTTCCGTCTGTAAAAAAGGCGCAAAGTATGATAAAACCTTGGCTGAAGATACACTTGACCTTAAAGATTTTGAACTTGATTTAACCCCTTTAAGCCAAAAAGAATATGAAGATAAAAAACTGCGCAATATAATTTGCAGCGCTACTTCTGTTGCTATGGTGCTTGATTATTTTGGCAAATTAACTTCTTTAAAAGATGTCTGCAATGGTGTAAAGGACCAGCAAACAGGAATTTTCGGTAATTGGCCTTTAAATGTTGCATACGCAAGCCAAAGCGGCTTAAAAGGTGCTGTTTTACATTGCGCTTCTCTAGCTCAAGCCGAAGGCGAAATTTTACAGGCAAGACCTTTGATTGTAAGTATAGCTTTTAAAAACAGCGCTTTAAAAAATTCCCCGCAAAAACAGACCGACGGACATTTAGTTGTTATTGCCGGTTTTGACGCAAAGGGCAACCCTATCGTTTATGACCCGGCTGCACCAAGTGCCAAAAGTGTGCGTCGCGTTTACGATAGAAAACAATTTGCTACTGCTTGGCTTAAAAATAAAAAGGGGCTTGCTTATGCGCTTAGTAAATAAATTTGTTTTATTTCTTTGTGTTTTAGGTCTTTGCGCTTGCGCCCAACAACAAGCAGATAACAATTTGACCCTTGCTTTAAGGGGGGAAGTTGAATCTTTAGATCCGGCCTTTTCTTATGACGGTATTAGCCACGGCCTTTTGTTAAATGTGTATGATACCTTAATAAAATTTAAAGGCAGTTCTTTAAAAGAATTTGAACCTTTAATTGCAAGCGAAGTTCCCACTTTGGAAAACGGCCTTATCAGTAAAGACGGCTTAATTTACACCTTTAATATAAGAAAGGGTATCACCTTCCAAGACGGCACCCCTTTAACAGCAGAAGATGTGGCTTATAGTTTACAAAGATTTATGCTTAGCGATAATCTAAGCGGGCCAAGCAGTCTTTTGCTTGAACCGATTTTGGGTATTTCTTCCACCCGCGGTAAAGACGGCAAACTTCAAATTGATATTAAAGATATTTTAGATGCCGTTCAAGCAAAAGATAATCAAGTGATAATAAAACTTAAAAAACCTTTTGCACCTTTTCTTGGTATTATGGCGCGCTGGTCTTATGTTTTAAATAAAAAATGGGCCATAGAACACGGCGAATGGGACCCCGAAAAACCCAATTGGCAAGAGTTTAACAATAGGGAAAAAAGTGCTTCTTATCTTTTTGACCACACAAACGGCAGCGGTCCTTTCATAGTTGAACGCTGGGAAAGAGCCGCCAAAAAAGTTTATTTAAGTGCAAATAAAAATTATTTCTTAGGTGCGCCAAAGTTAGATAGCGTTTTGGTTTTAAGCGTGCCTGAGCAAAGCACAATGCGCCTTATGCTTGAATCAGGCGATGCTGATATCGCAGAAATTGCGGGCAGTTTTGTGGACCAAATTGCCTCTGACCCTAATGTCATTGTTTATGATACTTTGCCGCGTTTAAAAACTGACCCTGTTTTATTTTTCACTTTTGATATTAATGGCGCGTCTAATCCTGATATCGGCAGCGGTAAATTGGACGGACAAGGCATACCCACTGATTTCTTTAAAGATATAAATATCCGCAAGGCATTTTTGTATAGTTTTGATTATGATGCTTTTGTAAAAGATTCCGCCAAGAATAAAGCACCGCGTGCAATCGGCGCAATTCCGCCTGCTTTAAGCGGTTATGACGATAAAATGCCAAGATATGAACTTGATTTAAAGAAAGCCGAAGAA
>JAZKZM010000054.1:0-1151 GCA_045612685.1 Elusimicrobiaceae bacterium | reverse complement strand
GCTTGGCCTCCGACTTAAATTTTGCGCCCACGTGCAAGCAGCTGATGAAGCACTTTGTATCGGCCCGCAAAACCCAAAAGAAAGTTATTTAAATATTGATGCAATTATTACGGCAGCCAAAATAAGCCAGGCCCAAGCAATCCACCCCGGCTATGGCTTTCTCGCCGAAAATGTTGCCTTTGCAAAAGCCGTGGAAGAGGCAGGTTTAATTTTTATCGGGCCAAACTCTCAGACGATTTTGGAACTAGGCCAAAAGGCACACGCAAAATTACTTGCTAAAAAAAGCGGTGTTCCCTTGATACCCGGTTCTAAAGGTATCGTTGCTAAAAAAGAGGCCTTAAAAGAAGCGGAAAAAATCGGTTTTCCTATAATGATAAAAGCGGCCCTTGGCGGCGGCGGTAAAGGTATGAGAGTTGCTTGGACTAAAAGAGATTTTGCCTATGCCTTTGATACCGCAAGTGCAGAAGCGCAAAATGCTTTTGGCAATGGGCAAGTTTATTTTGAAAAATTAATTTTTAATCCGCGCCATATTGAAGTGCAGGTGGCAGCTGATAATTACGGCAATGCCGTTGCTTTTGCCGAAAGAGATTGCTCCATGCAACGCCACCACCAAAAATTAATTGAAGAATCCCCTTCCCCCTTTGTCAATTCTACTTTACGCAAAAAACTACAAACGGCTGCTTTAAATTTAGTTAAAGAAGCCGGCTATAAAGGGCTTGGCACAGTTGAGTTTTTGCTTGACGAAGACCACAATTTTTATTTTATGGAAGTTAATACCCGCCTTCAAGTGGAACATCCTATAACGGAACTTGTTTGCGGCTCTATTGATTTAGTTAAAATTCAAATTGAAATTGCACAAGGTAAAAAACTTTCTTTAACAAAAGAACAGGCGCAAACTATCACTTGCCACGCTATAGAACACCGCATAAACGCAGAAGATTTTGAACATAACTGGCTGCCGGACCCCGGCGATATTAAAGATATTTGCTGGCCGGGCGGACTTGGCGTTAGAGTTGATAGCCACATTTATACAAACTATTCCGTGCCGCCTTTTTATGATAGTTTAATTGCAAAATTAATCATCAGCGCACCGACTAGAAAAGAAGCAATTAAAAGAAGTGCCCGCGCTTTAGAAGAATTTAAAGTTAAAG
>JAZKZM010000053.1:0-6356 GCA_045612685.1 Elusimicrobiaceae bacterium | reverse complement strand
ATAGCAGCGCCCTTTGGGCGCGGTTCCCACTATACCTTGTCTTAAAGAAAATAAAAAATAGGTCGGGGAATTTTATTGCCCCTAAAAAATCCTCGCAAAATAATGTGCTCTGCTTTGGCAAAATTTGGGTCAAATTTTCGCCGAAAAAATAATCAAAACAGAACAAATTTGCAAAAAAGAGTAGCAAATTAAATTGCTTTTGCAACGCAAAAGCCAAAACACATTTGTAGGACGATATTTTTGAAAAGTCTTGCTTATTTTTTTTTTTTTGCTAAACTACTTTTATAATTTAATCGTTTAAAGAGGTCCAAGTATGAAAACCCGCGCATTTACATTAATAGAACTGTTAGTCGTCGTTTTAATAATAGGTATTTTAGCAGCTATTGCCGTGCCGCAATACCAAAAAGCCGTTATGCGTTCTCGCTTTTCTGAGATGGTTCTTCATAATGATGCTATTGTTAAAGCTCAAAAAGCTTATTTTATGGCAAATGGACGGTATACAGAGAATTTGAATGATTTAGATATTATCTTGCCGCAAGGACATAGTTGTTATATGTCCTTTACAGGTAGTTGGGTTTGGACTAATTGCACTCTCTATAAAGGGACAAAACGATTAGCAAGTTTACAGACAATTCTTCAACCTAGAAATCAGACGGATTGTTGCTCTTCTTCCGAAACAGACTATGCTGCTGATTATCTATGTTCTGATTTAATGAAAAGAAAGAATTATTCTGTAGAAGGGGAAGGGGCTTCGCACTGTTTTTACTCTTCTATTGTCCAATAATCTTATTCTATACGTATATGCTCATCAAAATTAAAAAATTTGTCTAAGCGCCGCTTGCCTTAATTTACTATAATATAAAAAAGCAGGTCTTAAAACCCCTAGCCTTAAAAATCTTATTTGTTGTAGAATTGGTGTAAATATGGCGCAGTTTGTTCATCTTCATAATCATACGGAATATTCTTTGCTTGACGGGATGCTCCGCATTTCCAGCACAAAGCCGGGCTCTTTTTTGCAAACTTTGGCAGATCAAAAAGTGCCTGCTATGGCTATGACGGACCACGGCAATATGTATGGCGCACGCGAGTTTTACAAAAACACCAAAGCCGTCGGTATACAGCCGATTATCGGTTGCGAATTTTATATTACACCTCTAAAATATACAGAAATCAAAAAAGATGTCCGCAATAATCACATAACAATTTTAGCCAAGGATATGCAGGGCTACCGCAATTTAATGGCCTTAAATTCTACCGCTTGGGTTGACGGTTTTTATTATAAACCGCGTATAGATTTTGATTTGCTTGAAAAGCATAAAGAAGGTCTTATAGTTTTATCCGGTTGTTTGCAAGGTCTTTTGGCGCAAACGGCTTTGCATAAAGGCGAAGAAGAAGCCATAAAACTAGCCCTAAAATACCGCGATACTTTTGGCGCGGATAATTATTATATAGAAATTATGGACCACGGCATTGCAGACGAGCAAGCCGCGCTTAAAGTTCTTTTAGAAGTTTCCAAAAAAACGGGCATCCCTTTAGTTGCCACTAATGACTGCCACTACGAAAAACGCGAAGACTGGCAAGCCCACGATATTCATATTTGTATTGCCACCGGCAGCACTCTTGAGGAAGAAGGCCGCTTTAAAATGGATACCCACGAGTTATTTTTTAAATCTCCCGAAGAAATGGCAAGACTTTTTAGTTTTGCGCCGGACTCTTTAAAAAACACTCTTGAAGTGGCCGAAAAATGCAATTTGGAATTTAAGGAAGACGGCTTTGTTATGCCTGATTTCCCTATCCCGCCCGAATTTAAAGACCACGCCGAATATTTGCGCCATTGTTGTATAACCGGATTAAAGAAAAAACTGAAAACGGAAGATATCCCCGAAGAATATATGCAACGCCTTGATTATGAACTCAAAGTCATAACCGATATGGGCTTTGCCGTGTATTTTTTAATCGTGGCGGATTTTATCGGTTATGCAAGAAGCCAGGATATTCCTATAGGCCCGGGCCGCGGCAGCGGGGCAGGCTCTTTGGTTGCTTATAGTATTGATATTACGCGCGTTGACCCTTTAAAAAACAAACTTCTTTTTGAACGCTTTTTAAACCCCGACCGCGTGAGTATGCCTGATTTGGATATTGATATTTCAGATGCCGGACGCGAAGAGGTTATCAATTATATGCGCCGCAAATACGGCGTAAAAAATGTTGCAAGCATTATTACTTTTGGAACAATGAAAGCCAAACTTGCTCTTAAAGATACGGCAAGGGTTATGGGCTTTGAGCCAAATGAAGCAAACCGCCTTTCCAAACTTATTCCCGATGCTCTTGATGCAACAATTGCCGGCGCTATGGAAACCAACCCCGAAATCAAAAGTGAAATGAGCAAAAACCCAAAAGTTAAACAACTTTTCAATTATGCAACAAAAATAGAGGGTCTTAAAAGGCATACAGGCGTGCACGCTTCCGGCGTTTTGGTAACAAAAGAAGAGGTTACAAAATATACTCCTCTTGCCAAAGGCGCAAAAGATATTATTACCACGCAATACGAAGGCAACACCGTTTCCGATATGGGGCTTTTGAAAATTGACTTTCTTGGCCTTCGCACTTTAACTGTTATTGATAATGCTGTTAAACTTGTTAAAAAACTGCGCGGCATTGATATTGATATTGCAAATATTCCGACTGATGACCCAAAAACTTTTGAACTTTTAGATAAAGCAGAAACAACCTGCGTGTTCCAATTAGAAAGTGCCGGTATGAGAGATTTGGTCCGCCGTATGCATCCTTCTGTTTTCAGCGATATTTCAGCTTTAGTTGCACTTTACCGCCCCGGCCCTATGCAAAGCGGTATGCTTGATAGTTTTGTTAAACGCAAAAACGGGCAGGAAAAAATTACCTTTGAGCATAAATTATTAGAGCCTATTTTAAGCGAAACTTACGGCACGCTTATCTATCAGGAACAAATTATGGAAACCGCCAAACGCCTAAGCGGTTTTACACCCGGTCAAGCTGATACTTTGCGTAAAGCAATGGGTAAAAAGAAAAAGGATATTATGGAAAAATTCCGCCCCAAATTTATTGAAGGCGGCGAAAAAAACGGCGTAAGCGAAAAAATCACCAAAAAACTTTTTGACCAAATGGCAAAATTTGCCGAATACGGTTTTAACAAATCTCACTCGGTTGCTTATGCCTTGGTTGCCTATCAGACGGCCTATTTAAAAGCAAATTATCCGGTTGAATTTATGTGTAGCGCGCTTACAAACGAAATCGGACACAATGCAATAGGTGCTTCCGATAAAGAAAACAAAATTGTTACCTATCTTGAAGAAGCGCGCAGAATGGGCTTTGAAATTTTGCCGCCCGATATACAGCATTCCGAAGAAGCCTTTAGTGTGGAAAAAACCAAAGACGGCAAAGAAGCAATAAGAATCGGCCTTATGGCAATTAAAAACCTTGGCGATGAACTTTGCCACAATATTGTTAATGCCCGCAAAACAGGCGGCCCTTTTAAAGATTTTCTTGATGTTTGTTTAAGGATAGATTTATCAACTTCAAACAAGCGTTGCTTTGAGTGTTTAATTAAAGCCGGTGCTTATGATAGTCTTTACCCCGATACTCCTGTGCAGGAATTACGCGCAACTTTGCTTGCTAATATTGAAAAACTTGTTGCCAAGGCTTCCAATATAAGTAAAGAAAAGGAAAACGCCGCCCAAAGTTTATTTGGCGAGGAAATGGTAAATGTCGTTAGCACAAAAGAAGAGGCTTTAAAAACCGCCGCGCCTTTATCAAAAGCAACTATGCTTAATTATGAAAAGGAAGTCTTAGGTCTTTATTTATCGGGGCATCCTTTGGCAAAATATTCGCGCCATTTAAGCAAGCTGGTAAAAATGAAAATTTCCGATATAGAAAAAAAATCTATCCGCGGGCATATTGAAGTGGCGGGTATTATTTCCCGTCTAAAAAAGCGTCAAACAAAAACTAAAGAAAATTGGGCCCAAATGGCAATAGAAGATGAAGAGCAAAGTATAAATTGTAATATTTTCAGTCGTTCTTGGACCTCTTTAAACGGCAAAATAAATGTTAATGATATTGTGATTGTAAGTGGCGATATCAAGGGCGATGAACTTTCCGCCAAGCCGGAAATTGTCGTCTCCGCGGTGCAGCCTCTTTTAAATGTAATTGCCGCAAAAGCAAAAAAATTAATCATCACTTTACCCTCAGATTTACCGCAAGAAAAACTTTTTGAGTTAAAAGCCCTTCTTGGCGCGGCCAAAGGTTTTTGCGAGGTTTTCTTAATTTTGCAAGAGGGGGAAAAGCAAACTTTTATTAGCACGTCAAAACGCATAATGATACACAAGGCTCTAATTGATTTCTTAGACGAGAATTTGCCCCCAAATTCCTGGGATTTTGAGTAGTTTTTTTGCTCTCTTCTAAGCCTTTTTTAAAAATACGTCTAAAAAAACACTTGCATTAGTTAAAAATATTTATTACACTTTTCTCATAGGGCACCTAGCCCAAATTTAAGTAAGGAGAAATACCATGGCAGAAAAAGTTACCAAACTCGGTGTTGAAAGAGAAGAAGGTTTTTTATATTACATCGATAAAGACGGCGATGTATCCAGAGTCCCTATGGCTCGTGGCGGCAAAAAAGGCGGCAAAGCAAAAAAAGTCGCAAAAGCCGGCATTAAAAAAGAAAAAGGATATCTCTATTTCTTAGATAAGAAAGGTGATGTCTCCAGAGCCAAAATGGTAAACGCAAAATAAGCGTTATATAAAAAATTTAAAGCCCCGTTTCTTTTTAAGAAGCGGGGCTTTATTTTGTCCAAACAAGACAATTATTAATTGTAAAAATACATTAGATAATTAGATACAACATCTGCCTCGGTTTTTCCCGTTTCATTTTGGCAGAATTTTGCATCTTTAGAATTAGGGTCTGTAGTATCAACAGCTACACAAATTTTTTTGCCTGCAAAGCTTGTTCCATTACTAGCAGCAGTCGAATGATCCGCAGTAACTTGATATTGCACATTTGAAGAAACAGCATAAACATAAGCTAGAGTTTGTCCTGTATAATAAGTTCCAATATTTCCCCAGTCATAATATTTTCTATTATCAGTGCTGCCGTCAAGAAAATCACTTGGCACAACAATGACTAAATCATCAAAAGAATTTGCATAAGAACCATTAGCTAAATAATAACTTTCTTGTGCCATGTTAATACTATTAACAAGGTTTTTTGCTTTAGTATAGTTTGCTTTCCTAACAGCTTTTTGGTATTGTGGCACGGCGATAGCGGCCAAAATACCGATAATAAGAACTACAACTAATAATTCAATTAAGGTAAAACCTTTTTTCATACAATTTTCTCCTATCAATTGGTCATGCTGAGGTGTTTTTGCTCAGCATCTCTCCTTTTTGTCTTTTATTTATTAGACTTTACAAATTCAATTTTATTTTTTTTTTTTTGAAAATCAAGTTTTTTGTAAAAAAACTTGTTTGCGCCACTTTTCTTTTGGCTGAAAAATAATCAAAAAAAGAACAAATTTGTAAAAAGAGTAGCAAACAAAATTGCTTTTACAAAGTAAAAGCAAAAACATATATTATAGGAAGAATCGCTAAAAGACTTGCTTATTTTTTTTTTTTTGATAAACTACTTTTATTAAGTTTAATCAAAAAGAGGTAAAAAAGAATGAAAAACCGCGCATTTACGCTTATTGAATTATTAGTAGTTGTTTTAATAATTGGTATTTTGGCCGCAATTGCCGTTCCGCAGTATCAAAAGGCAGTTTTAAAATCGCAATTACATACAGGTATGCCGATAGTTGAAAGTTTATATCAAGCCCAGCAGGTGTATCATCTTACCCACGGCGAATATGCAACAGATATTGACGACCTTGATCTTTCTATACCTATTGATGAATCTTGCACAAAAACACAAGTAGATACACGCGATGAAAAATATTCTTATTATACTTGTTCTTTTGGGAGTGTTGGTTTAGCAGATAATTTTGCAAATGTTTTATTTAGGGACCCTAAAGCGCAAATTATTTATGGTCATTTTATAAAAGATTGGACAGCTATGGGAGTAAATTATCAAGCTGGTAAAAGATATTGTTTTGCTAAAGGCACAAGCAAAGCCGCATTGGGTATTTGCCAAGGTTTCGGCGGGGAACAATTAAATGAAAGTGAAACCTCTTGGAACCGCTTTAAAATTGACTAAACAAAAGTGATGGGTGCATATCTCGGTATTTAATACTTAGATATGCACCCAACCCCCTGTGTACAACTTTATCCCCTTTTGTAAAATAACCTTTTATAGTTATCTTACATAAATAATTTATATTATTTTTTTA
>JAZKZM010000052.1:0-1739 GCA_045612685.1 Elusimicrobiaceae bacterium | reverse complement strand
ATTATGGCTACAAATGCAAAAACAACTGCTAAAGCAGCAAATAAAACAAGCGGTAAAGCCCTTGTGATTGTGGAATCACCCACAAAACAAAAAACAATAAGTAAAATACTTGGCCCGAATTTTATAGTCCGAAGTTCTTTCGGTCACGTTAGAGATTTGCCTTCAAAAGAAATCGGCGTGGATGAAAAAAATAATTTTACCCCTACTTATGTAGTAAGCGGGAAACCGCGCATTATTGCAGATTTAAAAGATGCTTTAAAAAAGGTTAGCGAAGTTTACCTCGCTACCGACCCTGATAGAGAAGGGGAAGCTATCGCCTGGCATTTACAGGAACTTTTGAAATTAAAGCCGGAAAATACAAAAAGAATTTTCTTCCACGAAATTACACCAACAGCCGTTAAAGATTCTTTTGCCCACGCAAGAGGTATTGACCATAATTTAGTCGACGCCCAACAGGCGCGTCGCGTTTTAGATAGACTTGTGGGTTATAAACTTTCACCGCTTCTTTGGCGCAAAATAACAAGCGGGCTAAGTGCCGGCCGCGTGCAATCTGTTGCAGTTAGACTACTTGCCGAACGCGCAAAAGAAATTGAAAACTTTAAAGAACAACCTTATTGGTCTTTAAAAGTTAAACTTGAAAAGCCAAATCAAAAACCGGCTTTTCTTGCCCGTGCTTATAAATGGGAAGGCAAAAATGTGGAAAGAACCACCACCTATAAATTATTTGCCGAAGATTATAAAGTTAAGAATACAATTTTTGATTCAAATGAAAGTTTGGCCGCTCTTAATGCTGTTTTAAGACAAGGCCCGATAAAAGTTGAAAAAATAGAAAAAAAGGAAGTTAAACAAAAACCAAAACCGCCTTTTATCACCAGTTCTATGCAACAGGATGCTTATAATAAACTTGGCTTTTCGTCCCAAAAAACAATGTCGGTTGCGCAGAGTTTATATGAAGGTGTGGAAATTGGCGGTCAGATAACCGGTCTTATAACTTATATGAGAACGGACTCCTTTAATGTCTCAACGCAACTTCAAACTCAAACAAGCAAATTTATTAAGGAAAAATACGGCGCAGAATATGCCCCTGCTAAAGCCCCTGTTTATAAAAGCAAAGTGAAAGGCGCGCAGGAAGCACACGAAGCTATCCACCCAACAGATGTAAACAAAACACCGCAAGATATTAAAAAATATCTTACACCCGAGCAATTTAAACTTTATGAACTTATTTGGCTTAGATTTGTTGCTTCCCAAATGGCAGAAGCTGTTTTTAATACAATTTCAATTGATATTTCTGCCGGTGGTGCAGATAAATGCTTGCTTAGAGCAAACGGCAGAACAATTAAATTTAACGGCTATTTATCTGTTTATCAAGATGAGCCGGAAGAAGAAAATAATGATGAAGAAAAACAAGATGCTCTTTTGCCTAATATGGAAGAAGGCGATATTTTAAATCTTCTTGATATACAAACAAAAGAACACAAAACAACTCCGCCGCCTTGCTATAATGAAGCAAGCCTTATTAAGACTTTGGAAAAGCACGGTATCGGTAGGCCTTCAACTTATGCTCCTACTATTAAAACTATTATGGATAGAAAATATGTTGCCAAACAACCAAAAACAAATAAACTTGTGGCAACGGATTTAGGTATAGTTGTTACCGAGCAATTAAAAGAATTTTTTAAAGATATTATGGACCTTTCCTATACGGCAGGCGTGGAAGAAACACTTGATGATATTGC
>JAZKZM010000051.1:0-1366 GCA_045612685.1 Elusimicrobiaceae bacterium | reverse complement strand
TGAGAATGTTGGCAAAATTTTTGTGGTATTTGTGGTAATTAGCACAACTATTTGAAATTATTAACAAAATTATTACCACCGACATTTTGACGTAAGAGCCGCCAAAGCGTGCTTTAAGTATGCAGAATTATTAAATTTTTTATTGATTTTTAAATTACCACCGTTACCACCGGTAGTTACCACCGAGCCGTGTAGGTGTGAGTAGGAGAGTGTGGGTAAATGTAGGATAATGTAGGATATTATCCTACATTTAACTTTTTTTAAGAAAAAGTTAAAAAAAGTTTAAAAAAGTTTAAAAAATATCTTGACAAGTTTGGGCCGCCGTGATATAGATAAATATAGAAAGTGGGAAAGGGAAGCCCACTTAAAAGAGAGGTTTTAAAATGAGTATTTACACCGAAATCAAAGAGAAACTGTTAGAGAGTTTAAAAAACGAAAAGGCGCCGTGGACGTCTTCTTATTTGCGCGAAATTCTCACGGCTAAAAGCGGTAACACTGGTAAACCTTATAGCTATTGCAATCAGCTCCTTTTAGCTATGAGTGGTTTTCGCGGTGGCGCTTTTTATACTTTTAATCAAATTAAAAAGAATGGCTGGACGTTGCGAAAGGGTTCACACGGTGGCAAGGTTACTTTTTATATGCCAGTGGAAGAAAAGCTATTCCGCAAAACGCGCATAGAAGAGCAGCCGGCGGAAGAGGAATTGGAAGAGCAAAACCAAGAGCCGAAAGGCTGTTGTAATAATAACACGTTCAAAGCCATTTTAAAAGGTTACTATGTTTTCAATGAATCTGATATTGAAGGCCGGCTAAAAGAATTTGAAGAAGAAAAACGGCCGGAAAATTTTGATAATATTATAAAAAAATACTTGACTTCGCAAAATATTGAAATTAAAACAGAAAATGGTTGCCCGTGTTATGTTCCAAAATTGGACGTTGTTAAAATTCCTGAAAAGAAATATTTTATTAATGATATTGAATATTTATTTACTATTGCGCATGAAGTAATCCATAGTACTGGCCATGAAAAGCGGTTGAATCGTTTTCGGCTTTATGAAACTCCGAAAACAGCGGCTTTTGAAGAATTGGTGGCGGAAATCGGCGCAGCTTTTCTTTGTGCACATTGCGGAATTGATTATAGTAAAGCCATTAAAAATAATGCTGCTTATTGCCGGCACTATGCCAAAATCTTTGAAGAGCAAAACGAGCGCTTTTTTGTCATGGCCGCCGCGAAAGCCCAAAAGGCGGTAGAGTTTATTTTAGCCGCCTGATTGCTTCAAAACCCGACCCGAAAAGAGGGGCCGTGCCCCTCTTTTTTTTGGGCATAAAAAAATAACTGAAAAATAAATTGAAAATAAATATTGACAAG
>JAZKZM010000050.1:0-1514 GCA_045612685.1 Elusimicrobiaceae bacterium | reverse complement strand
CACTGCAGGTTTGTTTGCCTTCTTCACCAAAAGTATAGTAGATGGTGACGCCATGAGCACTATCTTCCGGGGTTGCAGTAACTTTAGAGCTATCCAGAGAATAGGTGTAGTGTTTGGTTTTGGTGGTAACTTGGATGTCTAATGCATTCCAATCAGTAGTATAAGCTGTAGGATTGCCTTGTGCTAAAGAATATCTTGCAACAGCATCTTTAACATTTTTGGTAATCATTAAGGCTTCTGCAGCTCTGGATTTTGCTACAGCTTTGAAGTATTGAGGCAATGCGATAGCAGCCAAAATACCGATGATCAATACGACGACTAATAATTCAATTAAGGTGAAACCTTTATTGTTTTTCATTTTTATTCTCCATTTCTTACAACATTGGCTTTTGGGTGTAATGAAAAAAGTTGCTATATTTAAACTTTTAAAAGCATATTTCCGTAAAGGAAATACAGAAAAAAATTTAAACAGGCATAAACCCAAATAGAAACTTATTCTTGTCAAAGAACTAAAGCAAAATAAATTGCCATAGGCAAGATTTTTGCAATATTTTCATTACTCTTATAGTATATTGTAAAAAAGGGTAAATGTCAAGTCCTTTTTTTATAAAATAGCCCCCCTTAGTTTCTTAAGGGGGGATTTTCAGTCGTATTTCCTAATATAAATAAGGTTTTTATTTATTTGCGCCGCAGCATTTTTTATATTTTTTGCCGCTGCCGCAAGGGCAAGGGTCATTGCGGCCGGGCTCTTTTTCTTTTACGATAGTTTGGACTTTGCCTTGTTGCTGTTGTTGTTCTTGTTTTAATTCTTTTTCGTGTTCTTTGACCCATTTTTTCATAGCTTTGGGGGAGTTTAAATCAACACCGTCGGCTTTCATCCTTTTGGCTATGGCGATAAGTTTTTCTTTGATAGTTGGGTCTTTTTCAATTTGTTTTTTAACAAAGGCCGGTAAAGAGTCCATTTCTTTTTCTATTTTTTCTTCAATAGAAAGTTTTGCGTTTTCTTTTTTTTCTTCTTCTTTTTTTTGTTTACTTTTTCTTTTTCCGAATAAAAATTCTAAAACCATAATTAAATTTCTCCGTTAATAATTTGTCTGATTGTTTTGCGCACGATTAAGGCTTTTTTAACATAGTCATTACTTTCAGGTATGACGATATGGCGCGGGTGGCCTTGCCAAAGTTTTAAAATATCTTCGTCAACTTGCAGGGCTCTTTCCAAAGTTTCCGTGCGGACACTTGTGTTTTGATAGAACTTTGCTTCTTTTGGCGGGGACATGTGAATAACGGCATAATAGCGTTCATATTCCGCGCCGATAGTTGTATTGAAAGTTTTAAAGAAATCTTCCTGCCCGTAAGGCCAATAGACTGCGCCATCTAAAGAACCTCTGTCGCAAAGAACAATTTTGGCTGTGGGGTTAATTTCTTCTGCTAGGGCCTCAAGTTCTTTTGTGATAAAATAAATAATTCTTTGTGCGTGATAAGTATGCCTTGGGCTGTTATCATTACGGGGGAAA
>JAZKZM010000049.1:0-4521 GCA_045612685.1 Elusimicrobiaceae bacterium | reverse complement strand
CACAACTGCTATTAGTTTTTTCATACAACCTCCATTTTTCTTTTTTTTCTACAAAACAACCCCTATTTTGTAATAACATTGCCCTTTAAACCAGGCATAATATTCAATTCTTTTAAAGCATAATAATCTTTATCATAAGATTGACGATATACTTGTGTAATATCTGTGGTAGAAGAGGAAAGAACATTTCTTATATTTGCGGTTGCTGAATTCTTACTGGAAACTTCATAATTACTTCCGCCGATACTACAAATTGATGGGCCTTTATTTTCTCTATTCCAATAACAAGCCGGTTCGCAAGACCCGTCATTTGAATAGCATTTTGCTATAGGTAATAATTTTAAAGAAACGCAACTTTGGTCTTCTAAATAATAATTGCTTGGTAAATTAACACAAGCCGTGCCATTCCAAACACTTCCTGAAAAATGGTCATAGGTAATACCGCAGCCTGTAGAACCTGTAGAGCCTGTATAAGCAGAACATGTTGTAACAGAAACTTGTCCGCAGCTTGCGCAATAACCGCCTTCCGGATAGCCGGAGTTAGCAATCCAAACAGGTTTTGCAGGCTCATATTGTTTTGCATTGTGCCAAGTATCATAACAAGAACCTTGTGAAGTCCACCCGGTTAAATCCGGCAAAGAACCGTTGCAGGTAACAGTAGGTTCCATATTACAACCTATGGGCTGAAATACGCTTGTTTCATAATAACCGCCTTCAATAAGCTCGCATTGATTAGGACAAATCCACCCGACACCGGGGTCGCAAGTGCAAGAATCCATACCGCCGTTAGATAAATTAGCTCCGCAACTATCCACAAGACCTTCCATATTGGCAAGACCTAAAGGCACACACGTATATCTGCATGGTGTATGCTGACCTGCTAACTTGCATTGAGGTGTTTCATTAATAAATGTTGTTGAATCGTTGCCGGGGCCTGTTGCTCCGCATTTTGGTTTATTGGCAGCTGCAAGCAAAGCACCTGTTTTTAAAGCATAAGAATTTATACTGCTAAAAGTTTTATCATTAAAGTCAGAAAGTGGTTTCGTTGAATATTCATATTGATTGGCAATCTCGTTAAGAGTGCTGAGTGAACAAACAACTTTACCCGGAAATTTGCTATAACAAGAAACACATTGTTTGTTTTGAGCATCCCAAACGGGTGTGCTTTGTCCGTATTTATCATAACAACTTAAGCATTTTTTAGTTTTTTCGTCATAAAAAGGCGTTGCTTCAGGACAGCTGCCGCATTGTTGTTTATCTTTATCCCAAATAGGATTTTGAGAAGGACAAACACAATTGCACTCTTCCGATTCTTTATCTTTATCACCTATTTTATCTGTTTCATCGTTTTTCACCAATATTCTGCCGCCCGTGCAAGAACATTGGCAAGTTTGTTCTTTTTCATTCCATACGGAATTTGGTTTGCTTTCCTCACAAGTAACGCATTTAACGGTATCAGTTTCCGGGTCTTCAAATAATACCGGCGTTTTTTTAGGGCATACACATTTTTCTGATTTCGGGTCCCAAGTTGTAGGATCTTTACACTCAATACATTTTTTTGAATCTTCATCCCAAAGAGGTGTTTCTTTAGGACAGGCACATTTGCAAGTATCATTATCAACTAAGATTTGATTACCCGGGCAAGAATCACAGGAGGAAGAATCTTCTTCACAATTACAGCCTTCTACAAAGTGAAAGCCCTCTTTGCAAGGTTCGCAAGCTTTCCATTCACAACCTTCACCGGCAAATTGATAGCCGGGTTTTGGTTTTTCTTCGCAAGGGACACATTTACAATCAACAAATTGGAATCCGCCGGGACAAACTTTTGTATCACAAGAGGTCTGAGGTTGAGTAGTGTTATTATTTGATTGTGTATCCGATAAAGAACAAACTTCATCAACCGAGCCGACAACAGTATTTCCAAAACTTCCGCATACAGAATAAGAGCTATTTGCAGCATCAGTGCAGCCAAGGCCGGCTTTAGTATAGGCAATAGCAAAAGTAAATTTATCTTCTCCGTCCGGTGAATAGGTGCCGGTTACACAACCAAAATCCTTGTCGTCATTTGTTCTTAATTTTAAAATATAATCACCGTTAACTGTTTTTACTGCGCCGGAATTTTCTTCATAATCTTCAGGACCTAAAGCTATTTTAGTTAAAGCAGGATCTGTAAAAACAGAAGCATATTTTTTATCTTGGGCAAATTTGCTCGTTTGTCTGGAGCGGACCATTGTTAAAAGATTATTAACTTCCGCCGCATGAGATCTTAAAACCGCACGTTGATAAAACGGAATACTAACGGCCGCCAAAATACCGACGATTACAACTACTACAAGCAATTCTAGTAAAGAAAAACCATTTTTATTTTTTGTTTTCATAATAAATCCTATTAATAAAATTTATCTAAAGTAAAATAACATGGGTTTCGTATACAAAGATTATACCACATTTATTTAAAAAAGCAATACCTATTTATTGGTATATAAATATTATGACTTACTAATCAATATTTGTCAAGTGTATATTTAGTATTATAATAAATATAATATTTATTAAGATATTTTAATGTTAAGCAAAAACTGCCAAGTTGACTTTGATTTAAATAATTTGCTATACTCTTTTACGTCGGGAGAGCGCGTTTAGCCTGTAAATTGGCCGGCCGCGTTTTTTTTATTTTATACAACTTTTGTTTTTTATAAAACCTGCCTGCCAAAATAAAAAACAATGAACTTAATACAAAAAATCTTCCAAAAAACCGACAAAAAAACTATCGGCGCACAAACAAGTCTAAATATGTTTATGAACTTGCCCAGACTTGGTGATAATATTTTACCTACGCCTAGTTCGCATAATTATGCGCCTTACACGGAAGCCTACGGAGATAAAGCCTGGGTTTATGCCTGTGTAAATGTTATTGCCGAAACAACTTCTACAGCGGACTTCGTATTAAAAAACGAACAAGGTCAAGTTATCTCAAAACATCCTGCTTTAGATTTGCTTTACCGCCCGAATCATTTTATGAGCGGCAGAAGTTTGCGTCAATGGATAATTGCAAGTCTTGAACTGACGGGAAACGCTTATGTTTTGAAAGATAAACTAAACTCCCGCGGAGAACCGCGCGAGTTATTCCCCTTGCTTAGCCAACTTGTGGAAGTTATCCCCGGTAAATCGCCGGAAGAACCTATCGCCGGTTATAAATATAGAGCCGGAGCAAAAACCGCCTATTATAAAGCAAACGATATTATCCATTTTAAATACTTTAATCCGATTGATTTTTTCTACGGACTTTCCCCATTAGCTGCCGCAAGAAAAAGTATTGAAAATTTGGATAAAGCCGAAACTTATAACCGCGCTTTTTTTGATAATTGCGGCACTTTAAGCGGTATTTTATATACGGAAGGCAAACTTGACGAACAAACACGCGTAAGAATTATGAACGCTTGGAACAGCAAATACCGCTCGGCGGCAAAAGCCCATCAGGTTGCTCTTTTAGAAGGCGGTTTAAAATGGCAAAATACTGCACTGAGCCAAAAAGATATGGACTTTATTTCCTCTATGCAATTAAGCAGGGAAACTATACTTGCAGTGTTTCATGTGCCGCCGGCACTTGTCGGAGTATTTGAACACTCACCGCAATTTACAACTAAAGAACAACAAAGAATTTTTTGGCAAACCTGTATCCACCCGAAACAAACTTTAATGCTTGAAACTTTAACGGAATTTTTGCTGCCTCATTTTGACAACTCCCGCACGATGTATTTTGATAAAGACATCAGCAATATTTCCGCCTTAAAAGAAGATGAACTGCAACGTGCACAAGCAGCAAAAATTTATTTTGACATGGGTTTTAACAAAAATGAAATTGCCACCGCCCTTGGCTTACCCTTATCCCCGACAAAAAGTAAAAAAGGAGAAAAAATAAAATGAATTATCTTATAAAAGGCAGCCCCCAAAAACCTGCTTTTAAAATACTTGCTTTAAGTGAAGCAAAAATAAAAGAGCAAAATGATTTCCTTTTTATAGAGGGTTATGCAAACACAAAAAATATTGCCGACAGATACGGCGATATCCCCGCTGTTTACCCACAAAAAAGAAATTATGTTTATGATTTAACCGAGTTCAAACAAAACCCTGTTTTGTTAATTGACCATATTAACCGCTTAGACCATCTTGCCGGTTCCGTTGTGGAAATTTACGAAGATGAAAAAGGCCTTTATTTTAAAGCATTATTTTCTGCTTCCAATCATCCGACTATTGCCCACGCAAGACAAATTTACAAAGAAGGTCATGCAAAAGGTATAAGTATTGCAGGCAGATTTCATTATGAAAATCCGCAAAATCCAAATCAGTTAACTCTTGCTCAAATATATGAAATCAGTTTAGTTGCCATACCGGCCGACCCAAGAAGTCTTGCCCGCCCGAGTGAAGAAAAAGCAAATCAGGCTGCTTTAAAAGAAGAAATTGACTCTTGGTTACGAGAATTAAATAAAAACTAAAAAAAGAAAAATGGGCCTATAGACC
>JAZKZM010000048.1:0-1264 GCA_045612685.1 Elusimicrobiaceae bacterium | reverse complement strand
TGAAGGCTTATCTTCAAAACCACTGGTGTAAGAAGAAAAATCTTGCTGCGCTTTTAAATAGCCGTAAATAATTTGCGCGCTGAAAGCAGCAAAAGAATATTGCACGCTTAAATCAATTTCACTTGCTATATCACGCGAAGTTTTGCGTGTATCCGTTGAAGAAAAATTATAAATTTTTATATCCGCATTTAAACCTTTTATATCTTTTGGCATAAAGGAAAAGCCCATTTTATAAGTTAAAGTTTCAAGATTTTCCGTTAAATTACCAAAAATAAAACCTCTGTCTAAATTAGCAAATATCGGTTGATAACCCAAAGAATTATTTTTATCCGCAGAAAGATACTCCACACCAAAAGAAATTTCACTTTCAAAATTTTCTTTATTCTTTTTTAATTTAATATTACCGGCAAAATCTTTGCCTTTATACTTATCTTCAACTTTTATTCCAAGAATTTCTTTTGATTTTTTGCCGTCATTAAAAGCAGCAAGCAAGTCAAGGGCAAAGTTTTCCGTATCCATATTAAATGAAGCGCCAAAAACAGATAAATCAAAATTATGTTCTTTGGCTTTAAAATAAAAACCTTTAAGATAACTTACGGCTAAGGTGGCACCGTATAAATCTCTATCGTAAAAACTTCCGCCTAGTAAGGAAAGTTCCGTAATATCAAAAGGCCTAAAAGAAGCAAAAGCGCCGTCAAAATAGGTGGGCTTTTTTAAATCTCTGTTTTGATAAGGACCAAAATAAATAACGGAATCTAAATTTAAATCTAAAAAATCTCTGCCGGCTTTAAGAGTAAACTTATCCGTGTTAAAAGTTATAGCCGCGCGGTTTAATTTATCATAAAAATCTGTTTCCTTATTAAAATAATCATAAGCAAAGAAATATTCCGTTTGAAAAGCAAAATTATCATCTATAAAAATATTTAAAGGCAAAACAAGTTGGGCCGCGCCATAATTTTTGGCTTTTGTATTTGTTGGCGATATGTTAAACCCCAAAGCAGATACTTTTGGGTGAAAATCAAGGGATAGAGCATTACTAAATACGGCACAGAAAATTAGTAAGCACACAAAACAAATTTTTACAGGGGACATAGCTAAATTATAGAAAATATATAGTAGTTATCACAAATTTTTTATTATTTTTACGCAATGCCCCATCTTTAAAAAAAGCTATAAAAGCGATATTTGAGCGAAGAACAAAGCCCTATAAATATAAAAGCGGAAACACAAAACTTGATTTTCAAAAAAAAAAAAATAAAATTTA
>JAZKZM010000047.1:0-1934 GCA_045612685.1 Elusimicrobiaceae bacterium | reverse complement strand
AAAGCATATAAAGCAACTCTTGTGCCAAGTCCTCTGTATAAATCTTCCGTAAGTAAAGTTTCAAGTCTTAATAAACTGTGGTCTGTTTTAAAAGCAAGCAAGGCTTGCGCCGCTGTTGTAATACCAATAGGGCCGTAATCATATCTCATAACATCTTTGGCTAAATTATATATTGCATCTGTGGTTATGCCCTTTTCACTATCAGTGCTTAAAGAAGGCAATAAAGCCATGGCGGAGGCAACGGCATTAGCCTGCATTTGCTTGGCTGCTATTTTCTTTTCTCTTAATGTAAAAAAGCTTACATCAAAATATTGTTTGCCGTTTTTTACTAAATTATAAGCAAAAGACCACAAAATCCGCCTATCTTGCGGATAAAAACCTTCTTTTTCAACAATATCGTAAACTCTGGCAATAACTTCCATTTTTTGTTCTTGTGATAAAATGTTGTTTTTTAATATTAAATCGTGTATTGCCGCGTGTAAAAGAGCTGCTCTATCGTATTTTTTATTATTATATTGAACTTCCTGAGTTTTTTTAGAATAAGAATTACGAAGTGTTGATATTACTTCTGCATAAGCTTTTTTGGAGAAGATATTGACTAAAGTTTTATAATCGCTATCGTATTTGCTAAGTTGTTTAATATGTTTATTATAAAGCTGTTTTATTTGCAGTTCGGTTATTTTTATATTATTATCTTCGGCGTAGTCTTCTATTTCTCTTTTAAAACTTTCATAACTAACACCAAGTAAGGCGGCAACATCTTGCTGCTTTTTTTGCTTTTCCATTTCCTGGGCAAGTTTATCGCCTTGTTCTTTTTGCTGAGTGTTAAAATAAGAATGGCCTTGCTGAGTGCCTTTTATTGTCCAGGCTTGGGCAAAAACTTCGCCCGTTAAATCAAACAACATTACTGTTGCTATGCTTAAAGATAATAATTTTTTCATAAATATCCTCCGTTAATTAAATTATGCAGTTTTTATAAAGAAAAAACAAGGGTTCTTAGGCCTATCTAAAACTAGGTCTAAAGACCCATAAATAAATCTCTTATATTTTATTTATCTTTAGAAGTTAATTCATCAAATTCCGTCTTATCTAATTTTTGATTTAAAAACGGACGGTTATTTTGATGATTTACTGTCTGTTGAGTAAGGCCCATTTGATTATTTTCAAGAAAGGCAGGCATATCCCCTTGATTTTGCTGTGGTAAAGAAGGTGTCGCAGTTTCAGCAGTTTCAACACCCGTAGCATTATCTCCGCCTTCGTCAAGCAATTCCGGATAGGCAACAAAGGGCATTAAATTATTTAACCACCCCAACATCATTGTATATGGAAGAACAAGATACGCTACTGGAATGCATAACAAAAAGAATCTAAATTTTAAGACTTCTATCGGAAGATCCGTATAATGACCTTTTAGATACATATATATCGGCATACATATTATAATCATTATCACTGCAGAAAATGCTATACCCACAATTGAAAAAACTATTCCAAATGCTATAACAGAAAGGATATTGCTCCAAAATGTTTTAAAGGAATACCACGCAGAACTAAATGGGTTATTAGCTGAAAACAAGTGTATCGGAATATAAAAAACAAATACAGATAAAATAATAATATAAGATATTGCAATAACAATTATAGATAATGGCCCTAAAAATATGGATACAAATATAAGTAAACTAACAAGCAGCCCAAATATCCATGCTACTAATTGCATAGAAACCATTGTCCACAAAAACCAAAGAGTTTTGCTAAAACCTTCTTTTAAAATTGCCCCAATACTAACTTTTTTATAAAAGGTATGCTTTAGTCCGACAAATAAACAACTTGAACAAATAAGCATCAATATAATTGCTAATATAAAGATTATTACAGCTTGAGGAGTAGAATATATATTAGCAAAACTTTTTTCCAAAGCTTCATCGGCAGCT
>JAZKZM010000046.1:0-1144 GCA_045612685.1 Elusimicrobiaceae bacterium | reverse complement strand
TGCCTGGTCGGTCATATAAAAAGGTTTGCCCGTTATTCTTTGCCCTGTTTTAACTGCCATATTTGCGCCTTTATCAACGCAGACGGCCACCAAGACAGGTGCTTTTTTAAAGAAATTGCAAGGTCTGTAAATTTTGGTAAAAACGGCATCGGCAAAATTATTTTTTGCTTCGTTTTGTAAAATATAAAAATGCGTCGGCTGGCTATTACACGCGCTTGGCGCAAGGCGCGAAGCCTCAAGGCAAGCTAAAATATCTTCTTTTTTTACTTCTTTTTGTGCAAATTTTCTGACGGAATATCTGTTTTTTATAATTTCATCTAATGTCATAAAACGCCCCCTATTTTAAACTTACTTTTAGTATAGCAAATATTTAAAAACAGGGGGGAGATTATTGTTTTTTAATTTAGCAAAAAGAAATTAGAACGGCAAATAAAAGTATTGTTCATATCCTTCAAAAGCTTTAGTGCCACCTAAAGATTTACATACTTTTTTTGACCTTTCATCAGCACCGGTGCATAAAACATAAGATGTATCAGGAGCGCCATCGGGATCGTGCAAATGATGCTCAAAATACCACTCAAAGGCAAGCTGGTTAGAAAAACCGCCCGGCACTCCTTTAATTGATTGCGGCAAATTTGAAGGAATAAACATATAGTAAATATCGCCATTCTTATAAGTAAGATAGGAAGCACTGGCACTTTCCAAATCACCTTTTGGAAATGTAACATCCAAATCATTAAAATTTGTGGCATAGCGGCCATTTGCTAAGTAATAAACTTCTTGAGCGTCTTTAATGGCTTTTACCATATTAAAAACAGTAGTATAACGGGTTTTATCCACCGCTTTTTGATACTGCGGAACGGCAATTGCGGCAAGTATGCCGATAATTAAAACAACAACTAATAACTCTATAAGCGTGAACGCGCGGTTTTTCATACTTGGACCTCTTTAAATGATTAAATTATAAAAGTAGTTTATCAAAAAAAAAAAAATAAGCAAGACTTTTCTAAAATATCGTCCTACAAAAGCGCACTATCTTTTTGTTTGTAAAAGTGTTTTATTTGCTACTCGTTTTGCAAAATTTCTTCTTTTTTTGGCGATTATTCAGCAAAAATAAGAGGAGCGCGAACGAGGTTGTTACAAA
>JAZKZM010000045.1:0-6918 GCA_045612685.1 Elusimicrobiaceae bacterium | reverse complement strand
CAGGCTTCCCAAACCCACTGCATAACGGTTTTGCCGTCAATTTTTTCAAGCATTTTACCGGGCAAGCGGGTGGAAGCATATCTTGCCGGAATAACAATTAAAGTATCTTTCATTTTAGAACCTCTTTTATTTCTTTTGGACTTACGCAAGCAGTGCCGAGTTTTGCCACAACTAAACCGGCTGCTTCGTTTGCAATATAGGCAGCTTGCTGCAAGGTTGCCCCGCAGGCAAGCGCTAAAGTTAAAACGGAAATAACCGTATCACCCGCGCCTGTCACATCAAACACTTCTTTTGCGGTTGCGCTGATAGTGGTTGTTTTAATTTTTTGCCCTTGTTCAAAAAGACTCATACCTTGTGCGCTTCTGGTAATAAGAATACTCTTTGCTTTAAGTGTTTTTAAAATCTTTTTACCTAAATCAAGAATGGCTTTTTCTTCTTTTTTAGGCGGCAGGCCCATACCTTCCCAGGCTTCTTTGGTGTTAGGGGTCATACAGGTTATATTTTTGTATTTTAAGAAGTTATCAATTTTTGGGTCAACGCAAACAGGTATTTTTTTGGCATTACAAAGGGCAATAACTTCCTGAATATTATGGTCTGATAACATACCCTTGCCATAGTCAGACATCACAACACCTTTTGCAGTTTTTAGGGCTTTTTTAAAGTTTTGCATACAAGTTTTTGCTGTGTGAGGTTCAAGTTTAGCCTTGCTTTCTCTATCTACTCTAACAACTTGCTGGCGCTCGGCAACTATGCGGACTTTTTGGGTAGTGGGTCTTGCTTCATCAACAGTAATATAATTTGTATTTACGCCTTTATCTTTTAAAAATTGTGTTAAAATACTGCCTTTAACATCAGGACCGACAACGGAAACAAGCGTCGGCTTTGCACCTAAAACAGCTAAATTTACGGCAACATTTCCGGCTCCGCCGGCAACAAAATCTTCGCTTTCTACATTAACAACGGGAACGGGGGCTTCCGGCGAGATACGGCTTACACTGCCTTTAACAAAGTGGTCAAGCATAATATCGCCGATAACGATAATTTCTTTTCCTTCAAACTTGTCAATAAATTTAATAAGTTCATTTTTATCCATAATTTATTTCCTTGAATATTCTGTTAATTCTGCTTTTACACTGCCAATAAAAACTTCAACTGCCATTTTAACGGGCATTTTATATTCATCATCGGTAAGCCACACTTTTAAACTTTTGCCTTTTGAAACAAAAATGCCTTCACCGCTTATCATCGGTTCAACTACAATACAATTAAATTTGCCGGCTTTGACTTTTACCTTTTCTTTGCCTAAGACAACAACTTTTAAGGGGTATTGGTCGCCTCTGTTTACTATATCAAAATAAACTTCGCCTTTCAAAGGTAATTGCTGATTCCTGACGAAATATAAGGAAGAAAGCATATCAACAACGGCAGTTCCTTCAAAGGTGTGGGGTTTATGTTCAAGATTGCCTTTTTTATCTTTTTTATGAATAGTATAGGTATTGGTTTTATAGTCAAAAATAAGCCATTCATCACGAGCATAAGAGCCCTCTTTAACGCTTTGCCAATAACCTGTAGAGCGTTTTAAATCTTCCGCTATCCAGGACATATTAATATCTCTAACTTTAAATATTGCATCAATTACGGGATAGCTTTGTGCGTATGCTTCAAGCTGATACATTTTTTGGCCGTTTGCTTCAATTATTTTAGAAGAATTTAATTGCGCTTTGCCTGCTGTTATAAAAGACCAGGAAATATCAAATTTTAACTCTTCGCCAAACCATTTTGGTTTATTTTCCGGGATAGTAGTTTCCTTTGCATAATACCAAGGGTGGGCAAGGCGGTTTTCTTGAGTTAAGAAAATCTGTTCGTTTTCATTAATGGTTTTTGGGGTTTCTTTTGGTGTTTTTTCTTCTTTAATTTGTTTAGCGTTTGGGGCGGTTTTAGTGGCAGCAGATGTAATTTCTTCAGAGGTTGTTGATTTGGTTTCTGTTGCCGGAGTTTTGGCTGCAGAATTTTGTTCCTTAGATTCTGTTGTAGGTTTAGTTTCTTCTTCTTTTTGTTCTACAACAGATTCTTGAGTATCTTGGCTTCCTTCTTGCATGGAAATTGTTTGCGTATGTTCAACATTTTCTTTACTTGTGGTGTGTTGTTTTATCCAACTTGAGCCACCGCAAGCATTTAAAAATAAAAACGGTAGTAAAATAAAAATAATTTTCATTTACAAAACCTCTTTTTGTATATATTTTGCCGCTCCGAGTAAATCAAGGCAAATTTTTACTTCTTTTAACTCTTTTGAATATTTTTTTTGCTGGGCTTTGCCATTAGCCGTCAGAACTAAAATAGGGCGGATATGTAAATTCTTGGCAAAATCACTATCGCTCTTTTTATCGCCTATAACAAAAGAGCTATCCCTATCAACATTATACTTTTTTATCAATTTTAAGCCCATAGCCGGTGCCGGTTTACGGCAGGAGCAATTTTCACTTGGAGCGTGCGGGCAATAAATAATTTCTTTAACTTCGTATGGTTTTAAAAGGGATAAAAGTTTTTTATGCACTTTTTCTACCTCATTTTCGGTAAAATAACCGCGCCCGATACCCGATTGGTTTGACACGATAAAAATAGTATAACCAAGTTTTTTAAAAAGTTTAAAAGCAGCTTTAGTATTTTTGTAAAGTTCCACTTTTTTAGGGTCGCAAAGATAGATGCCCGGCTTTTCTTTTATAACAGTGCCGTCTCTATCTAAAAAAAGTGCTTTTATCTTATTTGACATAGCCTTCCTCTTTCATTTTTTGGCGGCATTTTTCTTCTCGTTTCCATCTGTTATGCGCCCAAAGCCAAGAAGCGGGGTCAAGTCTAATCCAATCTTCGTAAATGTTTTTTAATTGTTCGGTATAGGTTCTTAATAATTCATGGGAAAATTTTTCCTGCGGGGGTAAAATAGGGTCATAGGCCTCTGCATAAACTTTGCCGTTTTTTCTATACATTCGGACAGGGTAAACAGGAATATTCATTTTTAGGGATAAAAAAGCAGTCATCGGCGCTACTTCGGCCGGACGGTTTAAAAAGTTCATATAGATAGGGGCATTTATTACGCTTTGGTCGCTTACGATACCTAAAATTGCACCTTGCTTTAAAGCCTTCATACAGGTAAAAAACGGATTATAAGAACTTGTTATTTTAGAGCCGTATTTTGTGCGTATATCGTTGAGGGCTTTATTTACATAAGGGTTTGTTTGCGGTTTGCCGACAGATAACATGTTTTTAAATAAGGTGCTGCCTGCTACGGCAAACATTTCCCAGTTAACAAAATGGCCCATGTGCAAAATGGTTGGGTGGCCGGCATGATTTTCTTTGATAAGTTTATCAAAATTGACAAATTCAATTTTCTCAAGCATTTTTTCTTTTGACATTAAACTGATTTGGGCTGTTTCTGCCAAAATACGCCCGATATTGCGCCAAGATTCTTTTGCTATTTCAATATCTTCCTTTTTTGATTTCTCTGGGAAGGCCTGTTGTATATCGTAAACACTTCTTTTAAAGCGTTTTCTTAAAACTAAGGTCAAAAAAGTGCCGCAGCTTTCGCCGATTGTAAGGGCAATTTTCCAAGGTAAAATACCTAAAAATAAAACAACTGCTTTTAAGGCTAAATATTCTATATAAAATATAAAATTTTTCATATAAAGAAATTATAGCAAATACGGAGCATTTATGCTTTTGCCAAATTGCTTAAAAAAAAATATAATATTTTGGAGTTTTTAAAAAAGGAGTTTTTTATGGATTTTGTTAAATTACGAGAAAAAATGTTAAAAAATAAACCTGCTTGTATTTTTTTGGCACTATGTGCTTTTGCTTACGGTATAATTATCCGTTTGATTTTATTTTGTTATAAAAAGAATATCTTTAAATCAAAAAAAGCCGATGCAAGAGTAGTTTGTATAGGCAATATTACCGCAGGCGGAACAGGTAAAACTACGGCTGTTTTACTTGCGGCGCAACTTTTAAGCAAAGCGGGGGTAAAAACTGCCGTAATTTCACGCGGTTATAAAAGAGATAAAAAAGAAAAAGTTAAAGTTCTTTACGATACAGATTTGCTTAATTGGCAGGAAACCGGCGACGAACCTTATATGATGAGCCAAATGCTTGCCGAATATAAAGTGCCTGTTGCTGTTTCTTCCGATAGATATGCTGCAGCACAGGAAGTTATAAAAGAGTTTAAAAGCGAAATTTTACTGCTTGATGACGGCTTGCAACATCATAAACTTAAAAGAGATGCCAATATCGTTTTAATCAATGCACGCGACCCTTTTGGCAACGGTTATATGTTGCCTTATGGTATTTTAAGAGAGCCTCTTTCCGCTTTGAAAAGAGCTGATTTGGTTATATTAACCCATAGCAATTTGGCAGATGATGCTAAAAAAGCACAAATAAAGGAAAAAATAAAATCTTATAATGAAGATTTGGAAATTTTAGAGGCCATACATAAACCGGATTATTTTTATGATGTTATCAATAGAAGTAAAATGGCTTTGGATGATATTAAGGGGGAAGTTGTTTCCTTCTGCGGACTTGGTGACCCTGCCTCTTTTGAACAAATACTAAAAAATCTCGGCCTTAAAATAAAACAAACTTGGCGTTTTAAAGACCATAATGCCTATACTTTAGAGGAAATTGCCTCTTTAAATAGTTTCCGTAAAGTTATACCTTTGGTTACAACTTTTAAAGATTATGTTAAATTTCCTCCGGGTTGGCAGGAAATTATAAAAGATAAAATCTATATTTTGGCTATTAACCTTGAAATTAAAGAAGGCAATGAAACTTTCCTTAAAGTTTTAAAAGGTAAATAGTTTTATTTAAAGATAATTTTAAGGCACATTAAATTATTATTTAATTCCTGATTAAATTATCTATATCTCTAAAATATTTACATTTTGTTTTATTCTTTTCTATTGAAGAGGGGGAAGCTTGTTTTTTACATAAACTAATCATTTCTTCCACAAGAACTTTTTTAGAAATATTATGTTTACTGAGTAAATTATCAATAGTTTGCCGGTCTTGGTAAATTATTTTACTCGCTCCTTGATTTTCTATCTGCAATTTAATAATTTCTTTATTCTCAATTTCCAAATTACAAACATTATCTTTTCTGTTTATTGTAAAGGGAATAAGTTTTCTTATTCCGCTTGGGTTTTTATCTGTGGCAAGGACTTCATAAGAAGTGGAAACTAAATTGTTTTCTTTATCAAAAGTCGTCGTTAAAATATCAAGTGATTTATTTGGTATAGGGTGGAAATCTTCCGTTATAAAGCACTTATCTTTGGAAACATTTATCATTATTTCATTATATTCTTGTTTTATATTCATCCAAGAATAAGAATCGCCTTCTGCAGTCATTTTTTCATATCTAAAAGTAGGGTAATATTTGTTTTGCCTTAAAACATTAACAAAAATAGTGCCTTCCCTTAAAGAATCATAATCATAGGTATATTTGATTTTATATTTATCGTCAAACATAACAGCGGGCAGGCCGTCTTTATTAAGTTTTACGCTTTTACCTACAAAATCAAAGGGGTCCATAAAATGCTTAACGGCAATATTTCCGTTTTCATCATATTGATACAAATTGAAATCCGCTATATAATCGGGTTTATCTATAAGTTTGGCTTCTCTGTAAAATTCATATTTAAAAGGTTTGCCTTTGCTGTTTTTCTTGCCATTACAAAAACTTGCCCAGCTGTTTTTTGCTCTTGCGGAAAATTTGCCGTTATTCATTAAGGCCAAAGTCAAATCTATTGCATTTATAAAGCCGTCAACATCATCACAATATAAAGCCAAATTGTGAGAACTGCCCATAACGGCATCACGCGTATTTATTCTGTTAAAAGTAGAGTGGGTTAAAGAATCTCTGCCGGTATTTTCATATTGGTCCGTTAAGCCAAAAAAGTGGCCTATTTCGTGAATAAGAATATAATAAGTTTTTTCTTCCGAATCGGCATCTTGTTTTAATGCGTTTTTGGTATATAAAACGGGGATAAAAATAATCTTATCATAAGGCAAAAAACAACCCAAACTATCTTCTCCGCATTCCTCTTGAATTGCCTCTTTGGAAGCAAAAATAAAAGTTATATCGGCTTCTTCCTCGTTAAAAACTTCCTGCAATATTATTTTTCTTGAAAGATAAGGCAAAATATCGGCAAATTCCTTCTCTCTTTTATCCCATTCTATATTGTTCTTAGTATCTCTGGGCCAAACATTAAAAGCACGCGTTATTAAAGTTTTCAGGCGGTTGTTTTTTTGTTCTTCATTCAGTTGTTTACTCAAAGTTCTAAAAACTTCTTCTTCACTATCACCTGCGGCAGAAGAATTTCCGCTTTTATCTATTTTTATAAAATATTTTATAGGCCTGTTTTTAATTAATTTTAATATGCCATAATCCTGATAGACATCTTCATACTCATCTATTATGCCCCAATCAAAAGCAAAGATAGCGCTACTTGCAAAAGCAAGAATAAAAGTAAAAATAATTAATTTAAAATATATTTTTTTAAACATAAAATTAACCTCTTTTTACTCTTCAGTAATTTCTAAATTTTCCATAAACTCACAAATATCCGCAAGGCCGTCAATAACCGGCTGCGGTATATCATCATAGCATTTATCTTTGGCAAGATTTATAAGTTCATCTTTCGTCAAAGAATAGCGCTCTGTATAAAACTTAATTTCTAATTCGTGTTCATCTTTAACATTATTGCCGTTAAGTGTAAAAAGTTCGCGCGACCATATTTTAAAGCGGCAGGAATTATCATTATCTTTAATAACCTTAGCCTGATTTCCGTTAAAAACAAAAGTATTGCCTAAATCTTCTTGTAAATGACCATTTTTTAATGTCAAATTAAAACCTTCATATCCTTTAACGGAAAC
>JAZKZM010000044.1:0-1221 GCA_045612685.1 Elusimicrobiaceae bacterium | reverse complement strand
AAGTTGATTTGCGCGCTCTTTTAGATAAACAAATAAAAATTGAAACTATAGGGCTTGAAGATTTTACAGTTAATATAATTAAAGATAAAGAAGGCAAATTTAATTTTGATGATTTTCTCGGTGCAGAAGATAAAACCTCCGCCGAAGACAAAACCCAGCCCGAACAAAACCCGCAAATGTTTGCCGTAAGCGCAAAGCAATTATATACAAAAAATGCCACTATTAATTTTTCAGATGAAAAAGAAGGCACTAAATTTAGTATAGATAATCTTGATATACAAATAGATAATTTTGATTTAGATAAAGATTTTTCTGTTTTAATTTCCTGCTTAAGTAAAATAAAAACTTCTGCTTTAAATTTAGATCCGGTTTTATTTAAACTTGACGGTATTTTAAATTTAGCCGCGCTTGATTTGCCAAAAGCCAAGGCGGAAATAAATGATTTTTCTATCACTTATGAAAAATCTTCTCTAAATTTAAAAGGTCTTATTGCGGATTTTGAAAACCCGCAAGTTAATTTAAGCGGCACTATAAACGGAATAGATAATAATTTAATCAAAAATTTTACCCAAAGCGAAACGACACCGTTTTCTATCCCGGTAATTAACATTATTTTAAGCGCAAAAGCCAATTTGGAAAAAAGCCTTGCTAATATTTCGCAGGCAAAAATTTCTATCGGTAATTCTTTTATAACATCAAGTGCCTCTTTAGATTATTCAAAGAAAGATATAACTTTTTCAAGCAATACGAATTTAGCAATTTCGCTTGATGAAATATCTTCTATTGCCAAAGAAACTTTATCACAGTTCAATTTAAAAGGCGCAATAAACGGCAATATTAATGTTTCCCAAAACACTAAATTAAATGTAAAGGGAAATATTAATTTAAAAAATGTCGGTGCAAAACTTTTAAATAAAGATTTAGAAAAAGCAAATGGCACTATTACCATAAAATCTTTAGATGATATAACTACAAATAAATTTAACGGCTTATTTGACAGCGAACCTTGGAATATGATGCTAGCCTATAAAAAAGATAAAAACACAAATATAGATTTATCTTTCTATATGAAAAAATTTACTCTTCAAGTTATGAATTTTGAAACTTTACTTTCCAAAGATAATAAAGAAACTAAAGAAGAAAAACCGCAGCAAGAAACAAAAACACAAAAAGCGCAAAGTTCTTCAAATTCCGATTTATATAATTTAAAAGCGGATATCA
>JAZKZM010000043.1:0-2541 GCA_045612685.1 Elusimicrobiaceae bacterium | reverse complement strand
AACAATTCAATTAAGGTAAAACCTTTTTTATTCATTTTTTATTCTCCTTTCTTTAATAATTTCATTTTATTTTTTTTTTTTTGAAATGCAAGTTTTTTGTAAAAAAACTTGTTTGCGCACTCTTTCTTTTCGCTGAAAAATTGTTTAAAAGAGACCATATTTTGATAAAAAGATTAGCATAAAAAACACTTTTTCAAAGAAAAAGCTAGCGCGCATTTGTAAGAAGAAGAAATAAAAAAATTATAAAATAAAAATTTGTTTTAAATTGTAGATTAAAATAAAGAAAGCGGCTAAAACAAAAAGCCAAGGGAAGATAATTGAAAAATTACTTTCAATTTGTGCTTCGCTGGGGTCTTCTTTATTATATATGACGGAAACTATTTTGCCGAAAACCGGTTTTTTGCGGCGCGGGGTGTTATCAGTAAAAAGTATATCATCATCTTTAACGGGAAATTTTACTTTTGCAAAAAAGATATCTTTTCCGTTTCTTAGACTCTTTTCATAATCGGTTATTACGCCTTGTGCGCGCAAAAAACCGCGTTTATGAAGCGGATTTTTTATCATAAAGATGATACCTAAAATAACAAAAATAATTGCACTTTTAATAGTTAGCATTTTTTTGTGTCCTTATATAAATTTTATAAAAATTTATTTAATTTCTCCTTAAGTTCGTGGGGAACTCTTAAAGATTGTTTTGTTTTTTCTATACCTTTTTTAAAAGTCCAAGCGTCAAGTTTTGAGTTTTTGGCATAGTTAAAAGTTTCTTTTGGAAATTTAACAAAACAGACACTCAAAAGCCAAGCTGCCGCCATTTTGGCATAATAGCCGTCGTGCTTAAAATTATCAAGGGTTTCAAAAATAAAACTTAATTTTTCTTTTTTTACAAAATAGCCAAGCAAAATAACAAGTCCAAAGCGGACCTTAAATTCCTGCTTGCTTTTTAGATAAGGTTGTATAAAATCAAAAAAATAATCTTCGTTCTTTTTTATTCTTTTTAAGGCGGAGCAAAACAAATCGCAATGCGCCCAGTTATTTATTTTGGGAACAAAAGTTTTTATTTCTTTTACAAAAGTTTCAAAATCGGTTTTAGCGTAAGCAATCAAAAAGCCCTCAAGCAAAAGTTCTTCAAAAATATCTTCTTTAAATAAGATATCTTGGCTTGTTATGTTTTGTTTGGCAAGGGCTTTTGCAAATTGTTTAACAAGCGGCACTTTCACGCCGATAATATTTTGCGCGCCCGGTGTTAAACTTGCGCTAAACTTTTGAAATTTTTTATCGGCGTTTTGCTGTAAAAATTTTTCTATTTCTTTTCTTATAATTTTATTTTGCATTTTGGTTTTTATTTTTTCTTAAAAAAAGATAATTTTATTATACCAATTAGCAAAATAAATTACATTTTATACGCTCTACCTTTGGTGGAATATTCTTCTATCGGGGAATTTGTAAATTGCCTGCAAATTTCATCTCTATCGGATGCTCTAGTGCTATCTGTTATATAATAACAATAAAGGTTGCCCGGTTGGAAAGACCAATTATCAGCACAAGCCTGATATAAAAAAGCAGGTTCAGAACTATCTGGGTTAACAGGACCGACATCCAAACGGCAACTTGTTAAAACAAAATTATAATATTTTCCTAGTATGAGGTCATCTTGAATGGAAAATTTAGATAATTCTCCTTGCGGTAATATTGATAATTCGGTAAAAGTTTTTGGCGCTTTACCATAAACAAGAACATATTCATCAATAGCTGGTATTAAGGATTTTATAACACTTAAGGCTTCCGAGGCGCGTGATTTTGCAACAGCTTTGTGATATTGCGGCAAGGCAATAGCCGCCAAAATACCGATAATTAAAACAACAACTAACAATTCAATTAAGGTAAATGCTTTGTTTGTTTTTTTCATACAATTTTCTCCTATTTTTCTGATAATTCAATTTTATTTTTTTATTTTGAAAATCAAGTTTTGTGTTTGGGTTCAAACATATATAAGACTAAAAACCCTATAAATAATAAAAAAGAGGGGGATTTTTTTTGTAAGTATTTTGAAGATAGTTTAAATTAAAAGATATTCTGAAAACTTAAAAAAAGGGAAGGCAGCCTAGGGGTAAGGCTGCCTTGGGATAAATTTCATGGAGAATGAAAATTTATACTTATAGTTTAACATCTTAATAGTGCTTATCCAAGGGTCAAAAGGCCTATTTACAAGCTCTTTTTGGACCTAGGCCCTTTTGGGCCAAAAGACCTATATCGTTTTTTGCATTTTTATTTAACTTTAAATAGCTTTGCTTGGGTTTTAGGGCCTGTTTTAATTTCTTAATATAAGCAAAGCAAAAAAGTTTTTTGAGTATTTTTAGGCGCAATAAAATTGTGCCGACCTATTTTTTATTTTCTTTAAGACAAGGTATAGTAGGGGACCGCGCCCGAAGGTCGCTGCTATCCGAAGTCTTAAAAAAATAAAAAAGAGAAAAAATACACAAAAAACTCCTTATATGGTATAATTATATGTGTATATTTAGATATACAAATTAAAAAACAAGG
>JAZKZM010000042.1:0-1724 GCA_045612685.1 Elusimicrobiaceae bacterium | reverse complement strand
TCAAAAAAAAAAAATAAAATTGAATTTGTTAAGTCAAATAAATAATAGGAGAAAAACATTTATGAAATCAAATAAAGCATTTACCTTAATTGAATTACTCGTCGTAGTTCTTATTATCGGTATCTTGGCGGCTATCGCCGTGCCACAATACCAAAAAGCAGTTGCAAAATCCCATGCAACAGAAGCCTTAGCTGTTATTAAATCTTTAAGACCGGCTATTGAAGAATACGTTCTTATCAATAATAGTTGCCCTACAGATTTTACTGCTCTCTCTTTACTTCCAGTAGGCACTTTATCCAAATATTCAATTCAAAATGATACTATTATTGGAGAGTATTATTCTTATACATTAATTGATTGTCGCTTAGACTCCGGGCCAAAAGATTTGAATAGTTATGCCCCGGCTTTTTTTTACCAATTTGGTAAACCTAACTGGTTAAGAAATGTATATGCAGGAAATATCTATTGCTATTACATAGATAACGAAGATAAACAAAGTGAAATTCAAGATTCTATTTGTAAAAGCCTTTCAAATTCTAGCATAATAAATCTACATGAAGATTACAACGGTAAAGCCTATAAAATGTAGCTACAATATTAAACAAGAAAAACAAATTATTATGCAAGAATTTTGGTGCTAAATTTGCTACAACAGAGCAAATTATTATGCGAGGATTTTTGTGGAAATTTTAATTCCTAGCAGAACACATATTTTGCGAGGATTTTGCGTTTAGAGTAGGCGCAACCGAGGAAGTGTATACTGTGAAAGGCCGGCAGGCCGAAGTATCCGACTGAGGTTGCAACGCACTATAAACGCAAAAGCCGAAGCAAAAAAAGAAGCATTAATGGGTTCGGGGGTCTAAGATATCCCTAAAAGCATCACCAAGCATATTCCAGGCAAGAACAAATAACAAAAGGGCACCGCCGGGCATAACAAGAGTATACCAATATTCAAACGGATTTCCGTGCGTGCCAAGTATCCAGTTGCGTGATAGAGCTACAAGCTGCCCCCAGTCCGCCGTGCCGGTTTGCGAACCTAGCCCCAAGAAACTTAAAGAGGCAGCTGTAAGCACAATATAACCAATATCAAGACTTGCCACAATTACAACAGGGTAAATTGCGTTTGGCAAAATATGTCTCAAAAAAATTCTTCTTTTGCTTGCGCCAAGGGCTTTTGTTGCGCTGATAAATTCTCTTTCTTTTACACTCATAACATCCCCCCTTATCAAGCGCGCATAAGACGGCCAGGAAACTATTGTTATTGCTATCATCATATTTTTTAAATCAGGCCCTAGCATAGCAGCAATAACCATAGCAAGCACCATAGAAGGAACGGCAAAAACTATATCTGTTAAACGCATTAAAATTTCATCAATCCAAGAACCGAAAAACCCTGCCGCGCCGCCAATAATTATGCCTATTAATAAAGCAAGAAAAACAACACTTAACCCCACTTTAAAAGCCATCCTTGTGCCCCACACAATGCCATAATAAATATCATATTGATTTTCAGTAGTGCCAAGCAAATTTTGCGCACTTGGCGCAGTAGGATTAACCTGAAAACTTGCCTGCGGCATTTGGTAAGGATTATTTTTATTTTGAACGGGCGCAAGTATTGGCGCAAAAACGGCTATCAAAAAGAACAAAACCACAATTATAAGCCCGATAAGTGAGTTCTTATTTTTTACTATCTGTTTAAATATTTTTCTCTCGTTCATTTTAAT
>JAZKZM010000041.1:0-1395 GCA_045612685.1 Elusimicrobiaceae bacterium | reverse complement strand
GGAAAAAGGAGAAAATTGTATGAAAAAAGGTTTTACATTAATTGAATTATTAGTTGTTGTTCTTATTATCGGTATCTTGGCAGCAATCGCCGTGCCGCAATACCAAAAAGCTGTTATGAAATCGCAATTACATAGGGGCGTTTCTTTAGTAGAAAGTTTATATCAAGCCCAACAAGCTTACAAACTTGCCCACGGAGATTTTGCCGAAGATATTGATGACCTTGATATTTCCATACCAAAAGATGATTCTTGCCAGAAAGATTCTTCCAAATCTTTCTATATATGTGATTTCGGTAAAATAGGTATGTGGGATGGGGTTAGCAATGTCCAATATCAAGCCCCGACTTATCAAATCGCTTATCTACATTTTCTTAAAGAACGAGAAGGAAAATCAAGTTTTAACAATTATATATTTCAAAAAGATAAAAGATATTGCTACGGAAGAACCGCAAATAAAACCGCTCAAGATGTTTGTTTATCAATGGGCGGTGTTTATCAAACAGAATCAACGTATGTTGGCGGCTGGAACATCTATTTGCTTGAATAAATTTTCTTTGAAAAAGTTTTGTGTTCAAAAAAATTAAATAGAAAGAATTGTTTTTTGCGAGGATTTTGCGTTTCAAATTTACTTAAGCATAGCACATATTTTTGCGAGGATTTTGCGTTTCAAATTTGCCAAAGCATAGCAAATGTTTTTGCGAGGATTTTGCGTTTAGAGCAGGCGCGAGGAGCAACGCATATCTCGAGCGGGTGGCAACCCCGCATATGCGAGCGACGAGCAACGAACTATAAACGCAAAAGCCGATGCAAAAATAAACCCCCGTGTTTGTAGTCGGGGGTTTAGTTAGTTATTGACACTTTGGTCATTATCATTTCCTTTAGGGTTATTAGGTCAACTTACCTAAGGGGGCTTAACGCTATGAAGCGGCACCACTGCCAACTCTCACAACACCCGCCTAGGACGCCTGCAATAACCTTAACTCTAGTATATGCCTAAAATAAAAATTGTCAAGGCCTATTTTGAGGTATAACAAAAAAAGCCCCGTAAAAACGAGGCTTTTTTAAATTTTTGCTTTTATTAAACTTTATTTAACATCACCCATCCAGCGTTTTAAAGGTTTCATAAGACATAATAAAGCAACAGAAGCAATCAAAGGTGCAATAATCAGATATCCGAAGAAAGCCTCATTACTGATATGACCAAATAAGCTGGAATAATAGCCCGCAAGTTTATTTGATGCGGCATTAGCGGTTTTCCAAACAGCCATTAAAATGCCCACAAATTGCACAGGAGCAAGTTTTGTTACCAAAGATAACCCAACAGGCGATAAGCAAAGTTCACCCATTGTAAACGCAGCATAAGCAAAAACTAGATAAAACATACTAACCTTAATA
>JAZKZM010000040.1:0-4830 GCA_045612685.1 Elusimicrobiaceae bacterium | reverse complement strand
GCTGCCAAAACGCCGCCTGCAACGGTTGCCATACCGCCTGTCATAACGCACATAAGTTCAGATTGCGTCATTTTTGCTACATAAGGTTTAATAAGTAAAGGGGCTTCAGTTTGACCGACAAAGATATTTGCTGCCGCACTCAAACTTTCCGCACCGGAAAGTTTGCAAGTTTTGCTCATTACCCAAGCAAAAACATAAATGATTTTTTGCATTATGCCCAAATAGTATAAAAGACCCATTAAGGCGGAGAAGAATATAATAGTTGGCAAAACTTGGAAAGCAAAAATATAACCAAGGGAATGAGTTTTTGATAAAGGACCAAAAACCATTTCCGCACCGGCAACTTGGAAGTTTAAAAGAGCAACAAAAGCATCATTTAACCAATTAAAAATAACTTGACCCGGCGTGGTTTTAAGAATAAGGAAAGCAAAAATAAGTTGTAAACCAAAAGCCCAGGCAATAGTTTTCCAATTGATTGCCTTTCTGTTAGAACTACAGGCATAACCTATAGCGACAAAAACAAATACGGCTAATACTGCTTGAAGATAAGTCATTATTTCACCTCAGTTTAAATTTAAAGACAACTCTATTTTACCTTTTTAATGGCTTTATGTCTAGTTAAAATACTATAATATAGATATAGAGAAAATTAGGAGGTCAATATTATGGCAGATTTTTCTTTTGATGTCGTTTCCAAAGTGGATATGAATATTATTGAAGAAGCAATTAATATTGCTAAAAAGGAAGTGGCAAACAGATATGATTTTAAGGGTTCTAATCCTTCTATTGAACTTTTAAATAAAGAAAATTTAATTAAACTTTCTTGCGCAGATGAATATAAAGTTAAAGCCCTTTATGATGAGCTTATTACAAGACTTTCAAAAAGAGGAGTGGCTTTAAAAAACTTGCAACCCCAAAAAATTGAAGCCGGCCTTGGCGGCAGTGCAAAGCAAGAAGTTAAAATTCAACAAGGTATTCCGGCTGATAAAGCAAAAGAAATGGTGCGCTTGATTAAAGATTCAAAACTTAAAGTTTCCGCTTCTATTCAAGGCGAGCAATTAAGGGTTTCTTCCGCTTCAAAAGATGCCTTGCAAAATACTATTGCCCTTTTAAAAGGCAAAGATTTCGGCTTGGACCTCCAATTCACAAATTACAGGTAAAAAAATGAAAAAATATTTAGTTTTGACGGGCTTTTTATCTTTTGCGCTTTGTGTGTTTGCGCAAAAACCTTTGGATGAACTTGCTTTTTATCAAAAACAAGCACAGGATATTACAAAGCAAAACCAGCAGGAATTGGTAAATAGTTTACAATTCTGGCTTGACTTAAATTCTTCCTTGCCGGAAGCAAGCAAAGCACTTATTTTAAAAGGTAATTTGGAAAAGAATTTGAGGAATTATCCCGAAGCTCTTATCACTTTGCTTAGATATAAATATGAGTTTAGCAGCGAGCAAAGAACCAATGTCCAAAGTGTTTTGGAAGATGGGGTAAAAGATTATCCCAGAAATGAGCAAGAGGCATATACCGAACTTATAAAGCAGCGCGTGCCTAATACCGATTTGCCAAAGCGTCTTGATACTTTTTTAACTCTTTCAACAAAAGCAGAGTTAAAAGGCACTTATCAGCCTTTAATTAAAGAATATAATAGTTTCTTTAAGCGTTTTAAAGATTACGAAGAACTTGACCGCGTAGAACTTATGCTAGGTGATTTGCATAGAAATAACAAAAATCCATACGGGGCTTTACTACAATATAAAAAAGTATGGGAAGTTTATCCTAATACAAAATATAAAGCCGCTGCTTTAAGAATGCAAGGTGATATTTATGCCGGCAATTTTAAAGATTATGAAAAAGCAAAAGCCGCCTATGAACAGGTTTTAAATGACTATCCTGATTCCGTAGAAAAACCTAATGTCTATTATCACTTGGCTATTATGGAAGAAAACTTAAAGGAATATAATGAGGCCGTTAATCACCTTGATTTTGCTGAAAAACTTTATAAGGAACAAGGCGATAATGAGACCCTTTATGATGTTTTAGCCCTTAAAGCCGAAATACAAGAAAAGAGATTAAAAGATTATACCAGTGCCGCCCAAACTTTAAAAGAAATGGCCGATTTGGTTAAAAATAATGAACAAAAATATATCTCAACACAGTTAAAACTTGCCGATTTATGTGAAAATAAACTGAAAGATAATATCTTGGCAAGAAAAGCTTACGAAGATATTATTAAGGCCTATCCAAATTCAAAACAGGCAGATAAGGCCGTTTTTGAAATTGCAAATTTGGCAAAAGAATCAGGCGAATATCAGGTAGCGGCCAATTACTTGGAAAAATTGATTGTAAATAATCCCGATTCAAGTTATGCCGGTAAAGCACAAAGGCAACTCAATAGTATAAAGAAGAAAATTGCAGACAATAAATAGGTAAAAAATGCAAAAAATTGATTCCGTTTCCCGTAAATTAATGCTGGAAAGTTTAAGGCATTATGCCAAGGAAAATTTGCCCTTTGATTTATTGCGTAAATGCGACGCTCAAAATTATTTTCCCGCAGAAAAAATTAAAGAGATATATAAAGACCTTGGCATAAATTTGCTTTTAATTCCGCAGGAATACGGTGGGCTTGCAAGTTCTACAAGTGATATTTACAGAGTTTGCGCAACACTTGCCCGTATTGATTTAGGTATTGCTACTGCTATTTTTGCAACTTTTCTTGGCAGTGACCCTTTAAATGTGGGGGGAACGGAAGAACAAAAAAAATATTGGTTTACCAAAATGGCGCGCGAAAATCTGCTTGTTGCTTACGGCGCAACCGAGGCCGACGCCGGAAGCGATTTGATTGCCCTTAAAACAAGAGCCGAACAAATTATCAAAGACGGCAAAATTACCCATTATAAAATAAACGGCAGTAAAATGTGGATTTCTAACGGAGAAATTGCCGATTTATATACTATTTTGGCCCTTACCCCCGGCGGACCGAGCTGGTTTTTAGTGCCAAAAGATACAAAAGGTTTTACCCAACTTAAACACGAAGATAAACACGGCATACGCCTTGCAAATACGGCAGGACTTTTTTTTGAAGATGTTATAGTTCCCGCTGAAAATCTTATCGGCCTTAAAGAAGGACAAGGCTTTTTACAGGCTCAAGCGGTTTTTGGATATACAAGACTTATGGTTGGTGCTTTGGCCCTTGGTGCAGGTCAGGAAGCTGTTGAAAATGCGATAATTTACGCAAATAACAGAGTGCAGGCCGCAAGTCCTTTATCTCACAAACAAGGTTATATGCATAAATTAATTGTGCCGCACTATATTAAATTTGAGGCGGCGCGCGCTTTTATTGATAAAGTAGCCAAAATTCTTGATGAAAATAATCACGGTCAGGCAACAGAAGGCGCAATAGCAAAATATTATGCAAGCCGCGCCGCAAATGCTGCTGCAGATGATGCAATAGAAGCTTTTGGCGGCTTTGGTTATACAAAAGATTTTTCCGTAGAAAAAATTAAACGCGATGTTAAAATAACTTGTATCTATGAAGGAACAAGCGAAATTATGGAAATGACAATTTACCGCGGGCGTTGGCAAGAACATTTAAAAACACGCGGCAATTTTTATTTAGATATGGCCCAGAAAATGGAAAGCGTTAATCAAATAGATTTTGGCGCAAAAGCCCTTGCTTTAGGCCTAAGAGCGCTAAGTGATATTTTGGAAGAGTGCCGCTTAAACCGTTTGACGCGTCATCAATATATTACCTTTGAACTTGGGCGTTTAATTGCCAATGCGGAAGTAGCTTTTGCTTTTATAGAACAAGCGCTCAGCGCAAAAGTTGTGGAAGGTTGCCCTTTTAATTTGGAAACAATTAAAACTATGGCAAGAGTAAACGCAAAAAATGTTGCTTTAGATATTGCTTCAAGTGGGTCAAAACTTGTAAACAGTGCATTAGAAAAACCGACGCAAAAAGATTTTTATATCTCGCAAATAGCAAAAGAGTGCGTCGGAATTAGTAAAGATATGGACGCGCTTTCTGCTGTTTTAAGAGATACTTTTAGGAATTAAATTATGGATATTATTGTTTGCTTAAAACAAGTGCCAAATACGGCAAAAGTCAAAATGAATCAAGACGGAACTTTGCTTAGAGCAGGCGTGCCAAGCATTTTAAATCCTTATGACCATTTTGCTTTGGCTAGTGCCTTGGAAATTAAAAAGCAAATAGGGGCAAAAGTTAAAGTTTTATCAATGGGGCCAAGTCAGGCAAGCGAGGTTTTGCGTTTTGCCTTAGCCCTTGGCGCAGATGAGGCATATTTGCTTTGCGACAAGGCTTTTGCCGGTTCTGATACCTGGGCCACCGCATATTCTTTATCTTGCGCTATAAAGAAACTTGCGCCCTTTAATTTGATTTTATGCGGGCAAATGGCTATTGACGGCGATACCGCCCAAACCGGCCCTGAAATTGCCGGTCAATTAAATATACCTCAAATTACTTTTTGCACGGATATTAAATTAACCCAAAATAATACTTTGCTTGCTACAAAATTAATTGAGGGGGGACATCAGCTTTTGGAAGCTGTTTTGCCCGTCTTAATAACTTTGACTACCCCGCATAATTTTATTTTACCTTATCCTAATTTTACAGATATTTTTAAAGCCCAGCAAAAACCGCTTTTTACTTGGACGCCGAAAGATATTGAGGCAGATATAAATAAACTTGGTTTAAACGGATCGCCGACAAGAGTGGCTAAAATTTATCCGCCTACACCTAAACAAAAAGGGCAAGTTTTTAATTTATCTGCCGAAGACAGCGCTGCTGAAATTGTTAAAATTTTACAGGCAAAAAA
>JAZKZM010000039.1:0-2631 GCA_045612685.1 Elusimicrobiaceae bacterium | reverse complement strand
CATTATCGGGGCGGGATTGTTTAAAATCTTTCCAATTAAAAGCCTGCACTACACCCCAAAAATTTGTTTTAGGGTCAAGTTTGGCTCTGGCAAGGGCAAGTTGTTTGCCGAAACTTTCTAAAGTGCGGTGCGGCACGGGATACCAATCCACCATTAAAGTGTCTGCGATATTATAATAATTAAGGCGTGTTTTGCCTTGACCGATAACAAGGGCTGTTGGCGCATTGGTAAGTTTATTTTTAACTTCTTTATTTGTTTTTTCCACTTTGGCCGGGTCAATTTTATTAACATCAGGCTCGTCATAAAGATACCACGCAAGAACAGGCCAAGTGTTTGCCTCTTTTATTTGTTCTTCTGTTTCTATTTTAGTTGGGAAGAATACGGCTTTTATATTTTGCTTTTTTGCACTTTGGGCAAGATTTTTTAAAGTATTAAAATTAGTTCCATAAGTTTGAAAACAATTAAAACCTGCCTTTTTGACGGCTTTAATATCTTTGTCTGTATCTACACCATACATACAAAGAGGAATTGCTAAAGCATAGCAATTTAAGAGTATAAAACAACCCAGTAATGATATTTTACGATACATGGCTATCCTTTATAAACGCGCGTTTTGCGGTTTTTAATATAATTTCCAAATCTAAAAAGAAACTTTGATTTTTAATATACCAAACATCATAAGCAAGACGCTTAAAGGCCGCATCAAAGATTTCATCATTTAAAGCATCATTTTCAACAACATTTACTACGGAATAATTAGGCGGTGCCTTAAAATTGAGTTGTGCCCAACCGGTTAGACCCGGTTTTACGATACTTCTAACAGCATGGCTTGGCACATATTTATTTAAAATTTGATTATCTGCTTTGCCTAAAGGACGTGGACCGACAATAGAAATATCGCCTTTTAAAATGTTTAAAAGTTGTGGCACTTCGTCAAGTCTAAATCTTCTTAAAATAGAGCCGAGTTTTGTTATATTTTCTGTGCCGGGTTTCATAGTTCTAAATTTATAAATAAAAATATCTTTTTCCATCTTGCCTACGCGTTGTTGTTTAAAAATGGGGTCAAATTTATCTATAAGTTTAATAGTAAGGTAAACAACTATCATCAGAGGTAAGAATATCGGTAAAAGGCAGAAGGCAAAAGTGAAATCTACTATGCGTTTGACTATGCGGGAAATATCGCTATTTCTTCTTTGTGCTATACCGCGCAAAAGCCACATTGTGTCTTTTACCCCTTCTTTGGGGATGCGTTTACAAACATCTTCAAACATTACTAAATCGGTAGTCAAAAGATAGCCTTTCATTAAAAATTTCTGGGCAATAATATCCCACGAAGCACTATCTTGTTTAAATAATTTACTTGCAATTAAAATTTCATCAATATCTTCGGGGTAATTAATATCTGCTTGGGCGGTATCATATTCGCCTACAACATTATAATGAACGGAATTGGAAATTTCCCTTTTAATTGCATTTATAGTGCGGCTTTTGCCAAAAATTAGAATATTTGTTTTGCTGAAGGAAAATTTTGTATAAATTTTGCGGGATATATAGGTCCAGCAAAAGTATAAAATGAAAGTTCCAAGTAAAGCGGTTTTAGGGGTGGCGATATTTAGAATAGGGGCAGTAAAATAAATAAACGCCGTGCAAGTTAAAAGGGCAATAATAAAAGCAATTAAGATATTTTTATAATCGGTGCGGCTTTTTCTAAGCAAATTTAAGTCGTAAAAAGAAAAAACATCTAAAATTATAGATACCACCAAAAACATTGGCACAAGTATTTGGCAATTTTGATAAAAAGATAAAGAGGTAAAATGCCCTTGTCTTAAAACTAGGACAAGAGCTATCAAGGCCAAATAAACAATAAGATCTAAAAAGAAAAATAAAAATCTCGTCATAAAACCTCCATAGTTTCAAGCATTTCCTTTAAACCTGTTTCCAAGGTATATTCAGGTTTAAAACCGGCCGCAGTTATTTTGGAGATATCGGCAAAACTTGCCTTAATATCGCCGGCGCGGGCCGGGGCAAAGTTTATTTGTGCTTTATATCCAAATAAGTTATTTAAGATTTCCGCAAGTTCAAGCAAAGTATAGTGCGCACCGGCAGCAACATTATAGACTTCGCCTTTATCCAAATTAAGCGCGGCAAATATATTGGCTCTTGCAATATCTTTGACAAAAACAAAATCGCGCGTTTGTTTGCCGTCGCCAAAAATGGTTAAAGGCTGTTTCTTTATAAAGCAATCTACAAATTTGGCAATAACTGCGGCATAAGCACTATTAGGATTTTGGCGCGGGCCAAAAACATTAAAATAACGCAAAGTTGCCGTTGGTAAAGAATAAAGTAAATTATACATTTTAAGCATTTCTTCACCCTGCAATTTGCTTAAAGCGTATGGACTTTGACAGGCAGGTGTGGCATTTTCTTTGCAAGGTGGCAAAGTTTTATCCCCGTAAATCGCAGCTGAAGAGGATAAAACTATTTTTTTTGCTTTTATTTTTTTGGCAAATTCCAAAATATTTAAAGTGCCTTGTGTATTGGTAAAAAATGTTTCTTGCGGGTTTTCAACACTTTGCGGAACGGATATTTGGGCTGCTAAATGCAAAACATAATTAATGTTTTGCGGCAGTT
>JAZKZM010000038.1:0-3665 GCA_045612685.1 Elusimicrobiaceae bacterium | reverse complement strand
TCTTTTTTTATAATCGCCTTTCTTAATATTCTCAAAATCAGTATTGAATACTTTGGCAATTATTTTCCAAAATTGATTTTTGCTAAAGTTGGAGTAATAATCTGGTTTGTTAAACTTTGTAGAATTTCTCAAAGATATATTACCTGGCATAGTTCCAAGTATTAAGATTTTTGAATTTTTATCTATAATAGGTTCAAAACATTTGCATTTCATACTTATCTCTTTTCATATAATTATTACTTATATAACCTCATACAAAAAATCAATTAATTTGACCATGGCAAAAGTGTCTTGGCAGCAATAGGCAAGCAAATCTTTACGCAATTGTTTGGCTTCTTCGGCGGGTAGTTTATCAAAATATAAAAGCATAAAAGCAGTCATAGCATCACCGCCGTGCGCAACCACCATACCTTCGTAAGTAAGCCCGGGGCAAACAACCGGTAAAACCTTTTTAATAGAGGCGCTGCCCTTAAAATCTGGGTGGAAGTAATATTTTGAAAAAACCTCGCAGGTATCTTCAAATCTATCAAGTAAAGAAAGCAAAAAATCTTTATCTTTTTGGGATATTTGCAATTCTGCCAGCTCTTTTATTCTGTCCTTTTCAAAAGTAGCATAATGTGCAATTATAGAGCCTTCCGGTCCGATAAACTGCTTAATTGCCTCAATACAGGCATATCTGGGGTCTTCTTTACCTTCAAACAAAAACTCTTTATGTTCTAAAGGACCGTGCGGTTTTTGCTGTATATGCAAGGAAAACTGAAAAGCAATATGCGAATAGGGTCTAGAGTTTATAAACTTTGGTATAGCAAAATTTATCGTTTCAAAATCAAAATAATAAAGGGGGTATTTTAAATTATTTAGCCAAGCAATTATAGCTTCTTTATTTATATAGGGTTTGCCCGTTTTAAACACTTCCACCCATTTATCTTGGTTAAAATTGCCAAGCGAGCTAGGCGGTATTTGCTTTGCATCAAGTATGCCTTCTTCCTGCAACATTTCTGCTTTCATACCTATACGGGGGATATTAAAAATAGAAATTTTTGGCATATCAGCCCAACAATAATCTTTAAAAGAACAGTTATCACAAGTCCCTTTTACTTTTAATACATTTTGCGGTTCTTGTTCTTTTGCCAAAATTGCCATCTTTTTCAAATTTTCTTCTATTTCCAAGTAGGATTTTAATTTGTGGGTTAAAGCTTACAAAAGAAAAAGTTCTTTTATATTTATTTCTTCGGTAGTTTTTATATATTTATTGTTTAAGTGCATCAAATAGCAAGCGTGTATTTTTAGTCCGCAATTATCCAAAACATATTTTTGAACGGATAAATCGTCATAATGACTATCTTCAACTTTTGTTCCGCTTTTTACTTCTATGATATTATAAGAGCCGTCTTTATTTTTCTCTAAAATATCAACAAAAACTATTAAATTATTGTATTCAAAAGCCGCTTCGTAAATATAATCGTGCTTTGGCAGTAATTCTTGGGTCTTTTTTAGGGCTTCTTGCGGGTTTTGCCAGCCGTTTTCCACCAAAACGCCTTTGGGAAAGTATTTATAGGCATAAATACCCACTTCTTTGCCCTGGTCAAAAAGATGCTGCTGAAAATCGCTTGGGGCAGTTTGCTCATTATATTTGTTCTTGTATAGCCAAAATTGTTTTGGACAATTTAAAAATTTGATATATTGTGATTTAGAAAACATATCTGCTCCTTACAATTTCATTATACCTTAATTGGCTGTTTTACTGCCAGAACTGCCGCTTTGTAGGTTTCTAGGTTTTTAGTATCTAAATCAACAAAATAAACTTTTTCTAACTTAAAATTGTTTAATAGAAAGTTTTTTGTAGTTTGTAGGGCGATTTGGGCTGTATTTGTATTACTTTCAATACAGGGGAAAGCAATAGTTTTTGCGCCACTTGCAACGGCGAGTTGAAGGGCTTGTTTATAAGTATCTGCAAGTTTTTTTGTTTCATTTTTAGGGGGAAAAGTGATATGCAAAACTTGCTTTGCAAATAATTTATAACCTTTTGTTATTTGCGGATATTGATTTGTTAAATGTGCCAAAATTTGTTTTTCTTTAATAAGTTCGGGGCCTGCTTTTTGGTGTATTCTTGTTTCAATATTTGTTTTTGGCAAATTTTCTTCAAAAACAGTAGGGCAAACAATCATATCTACACTTAAAGTGCAAATATCTGCTTGGTCAATATATATTTTAGTCATAAAAATCTCCTTTTTTAAAATAATACAAAACTAGTGCGACAACACCTTGTCTTACCAAAATAGTAAACTATTTATAAATCTTAACAAAGGAGAGTTTTTATGAAGAAAATTTATATGATTTTAGCCCTGTTATTTTGTGCTTTTGCCGTTGGTTACGGGGCGGCGGAACTGCAAATAAAAATGGCACAAACAAAGTCAATTACCCAATACATTGGCGCGCCGATAGCCCGCTACGACCTTGGCGACACCGAATGTTTTGTAGAAACCTCTTCCCACGCTTTGTTTTGTCTGAGGAAATGAAATTTGATAAGAACTATGACTATAATATTGATATGATATCAAATCAGTTTAATAAGATTATTTTATGGAAGAAATTACTTTTAAGTGTTGTGTTGTTCATTTCAATTATTATTCATTCCATATTTAGTGGTCTGAAAAACTTTTTTCCAAAACTCTTCTCTTTTTATTATATATTCTCTTTCTGTTTTGGGATCATAAATTTCCAATATAGAATAAGAAAAATTATTAACAATATAATTTATGCTATATTTTTTTACTATTTCGTCAAAATCTTTATTTCCACCGGTAAGGTTATTGATATTTGCATAAGATTTCCATCTTTGCCAAATCCCTTCTGAATTACCTGATGCTGAACCGATGTATAATTTTCCATTAGATTTATCAGTTATGCAATAAACTCCTTTAACATTAGATAAAGCGTTTTTCCATTCCGGAGCATCTTGGCTAATAATTTTTTGTAAATCTTTATGTGATAAACATATTCCATTATACCCTGGAAACGATCCTAATTTTGTTGAAGGAGAAATTTCATATATTTCAGGATTTAGTTTTTCTTGAACACTACTATAATTCCTAGTATAAATATCTCTCCCAATTGGTTGTCCTAATTTTATAATAAGTCTTTTTCTATACTCTTTAAAATTATCTAACAATGTTAATTCGTATCCTGTGCCGTCAAAAACTTCTGGTAATATTTTCTCTACTTTATACATACCTCCGAACATATAATAATTAGGACCATACGGATAATATTGAGCAAAAGATAAGAGATATTGTGCTTTATTTAAATTATTATTTGGTTGTTTTCTTTTATGAGCATTCATTTCTATCCATTTATTGTCATCTTCTAGTAAATAATCTAACGCAGGTAGATTACGATTGCCCGCATTCATATTAAATTTTACTTTTGTTTTTTCTGGATTTTCGACTATAAAAAAATCTTCAAATTTTATCATATTTTTCTCCTTTTATTTTTCTATTTAAAACTATCCTATATTTTCATTATATCTTAAAAATCTACACCTGCTAAAGCAAGAAGGAATATAAAAAATAAAATTCCTAAAGATATTGCTATAAGCATTTATTTTTCCTCTAGGCATTTGCCTTTGTCAATAATTCTATTACTTTGGGCCTTTTTTTGTATTG
>JAZKZM010000037.1:0-2361 GCA_045612685.1 Elusimicrobiaceae bacterium | reverse complement strand
TTGGCCTCCGACTTGGCACAAAATATAATCAGGCGCCACGCAAGTTTGCCCGCAGTTTAAGAATTTGCCAAATGTGATTCTTTTAGCCGTAAGTTTGATATTTGCGCTTTTATCAACTATGCAAGGGCTCTTGCCGCCAAGTTCCAAAACAACCGGCGTAAGGTGTTCTGCTGCGTTTTGCAGCACTTCCTTGCCTACTGCTGCGCTTCCTGTAAAGAAAATAAAATCAAATTTTTCTTTTATCAAATTTCTTGCCGCGTCAATATCTTTATCAACCAAAAAAACATAATCTTCTTTAAAGCACTTTCTTATGATTTTGCCCATAATTTCAGTTGTCGCTAGCGAGTTTTTACTTGGTTTTATCATAGCGGTATTTCCGGCGGCAATACTGTCAACCAAAGGCCCGAAAGTTAGCAAGAAAGGGTAGTTCCACGGGCTTATAATCAAAGTGTTTCCGTATGGCGTGGGTTTTGTATAACTTCTTGAAGCAAAATTAACCAAAGGCGTGTGAACACTTTTTTCTGCGGAAAGTTTTTTGGTATTTTTTATCATAAAAGATATTTCTTCTAAAACAAGGCCGATTTCGCAGATAAAACTTTCAAAAGTGCTTTTGCCTAAATCTTTTTTTAGGGCGGCGCAAATTTCTTTTTCCTGCTCTTTAATAACTTTTTTTAAAAGTTTTAATTTCTCTATACGCAAATCAATATTTAAAGTTGCGCCCGTCTGAAAAAACTTTCTTTGTTTTTCTAATATTTTATTTAATTCCATTTTTATTTCCTCTCACCTGATAATAGAACTTTTCAAGTTCTTTTGCATTCATAAGTTGCGGCACAGGGTATAAGGGGTTTGCTTCTTTTGCGGCATAGCGTGCCATCTTTTTGATATCTTTTTCTTCAATAATATCAAAAGTTGAGGGGATATTCATTTGTTTATTTAAATTTTTTATCGCACTGATAAATTTTTGGGCGGCAACTTTGCTTGATTCTTCTTTTGTGCTGATACCTGCGCAAATGGCAAGTTTATGCAATTTTTTATAAATCGTTTTGCCATATCCTTCTAAAACATAAGGCATTAAAACGGCATTTGCAAGCCCGTGGGGTATATTATATTGCCCGCCGAGCGAGTGCGCAATAGCGTGAATATAACCCACATAAGATTTTGAAAACGCAATCCCTGCTTTATAAGCGGCAAGCAGCATATTTGCGCGCGCATTAATATTTAGTCCGTCTTTATAGGCCATTAAAATATTTTCAAAAACAAGTTTGGTTGCTTCCTGGGCAAGTTGGCGCGTTTCTTTTGTGGTAGAACGGCCGATATAGGCCTCTACAGCGTGGGTTAGCGCATCCATACCCGTTGTAGCCGTTAAAGAGGGGGGGAGTGTGATAGTTAATTTCGGGTCTAAAATTGCATAATAAGGAATAAATGTAAAATTATTAAGTGTATATTTATGTTTTTTATCACTATCGGTTATTACGGCGGTAACAGTTACCTCGCTGCCTGTTCCTGCGGTGGTGGGAATTGTAATCAAAGTTGGTATCTTTTTTAAAACATGCATTAGCCCTTTCATTTGTTCTATAGATTTTTTGGGATAAACCACGCGCGCGCCGATTGCTTTTGCGCAGTCCATAGAAGAACCGCCCCCAACGGCAATAAGAGAGTCGCATTTATTTTGATTGTAAATTTTCAACCCGTCTTCAATATTATAAATTGTAGGGTTTGCCTGGGTTTTATCATAGACGGCATATTTTATTTTTGCGTCATTTAAAATTTTAGTTAAAATATCAATTATTCCGCTTTGGCGGATACCTTGGTCGCTAACGATTAAAGGGCAAGATTTATTTTCTTTTTTAAGAATATCAGTAATACTTGTAATAGAATTAAAAGTATTTGTTTTGTGATAAGGCAAAACAGGCATAGCGGCCTTAAAGCCAAATTGATAAGTGCGGCAGAAAGTTCTTTCAAATATATTCATTTTTTTATTTCCTTATTTTTATTATTTAGGTTTTATAGGTGTTTTATTTTCGGCCTGATTTATTTAGCCAAAAAATAATAAAAACCCCCCTAATTCTATTGTAGCATATAGTGTGCTAGAGCGGCAAATTTATAGATAAAATAAAATTTTTTTGTAGAGAAATTTTTTACAAAAGTGTAGCACGAAAAATTGCTTTTGCAAAGCAAAAGCCAGCGGGCATTTGTAGGAAGAATTGCTGAAAGAGTTGCGTATTTTTTTTTTTTGATAAAGTTTATTTATAAACTTAATCAAAAAGAGGTTTTTTTATGAAAAACAAAGCCTTTACGCTTATAGAATTATTAGTCGTTGTTTTAATAATCGGCATACTTGCGGCGATAGCCGTTCCGCAA
>JAZKZM010000036.1:0-1856 GCA_045612685.1 Elusimicrobiaceae bacterium | reverse complement strand
GATCAAAAGCAAGCCGCAAAGGATTTGGGCGGCGGCTTAGCAAGAGGGGCGGCGGTTGGCATTGCTGGAATAGGCGCAGCTTGTGTGGGCGCTTTGGCTGGTATTAGCAATCTTGTAGAAGAAACCAAAGAGCTACGCACGCAAATAGGTATGCTTGAAACTGCATTTACTGATGCTGGGCATAGCGTAGAAACGGGCGAAAAGACTTTTAACGATCTCTTTAGCGTATTAGGTGATAGCGGTAAGGCAACCGAGGCAAGTATGCACCTTGCCGAATTTGCGAAAAATGAAAAAGAGCTTGAGCAGCTTACAAACTCGCTAACGGGTGCTTATGCAAAATTTGGCGATAGCCTCCCCGTTGAGAATATCGCAGAGGGTGCAAGCACTACATTAACCTTAAACCAGGCAAACGCTGGTATGGTTGATGCCATAGAGTTTGCTGGCGGCAGCGTAGAAGAGTTTAACGCTAAATTGCAATCACTTGATACCGAAGAGGAAAAGCGAGCCTTTATACTCAAAACGCTTAACGAAAGTTACGGCGAGGCTGGCGAAAAGTACAAAGAGGTAAATAAAGAGGTTATAGCTGCCAACGATGCGCAAAACAAATACAATCAAGCTATGGCAGATATAGCCACAAAAGCGCAACCAGCAGTAACGAGCTTTAAAACGGCAATGGTAGGAGTATTGCAAACCGTTTTAGCAAAGTTTAACGAGGTTGATTTAGAGGGCCTTATAGGCAAGATAAGCGGCGCTATAACTAATCTCGTAGAGGTAGCGTTACCGCCTCTTATGACGGGCTTAACCTGGGTGCTTGATAATGCAAATTGGCTTGTACCAGTTTTGGGCAGCCTTGTGGGCATAATCGGTGCGGTAACAGCTGGTATTAAGCTATACAATGCGGCGGTAAAGATCGCAAAGGTTGTGCAGCTTGCCTGGAATTTGGCAATGACCGCAAACCCGATAGGCTTAATTATTACGGCAATAGGTTTGCTTGTTGCGGCCTTTGTAACACTTTGGAATAAGTGCGAGGGCTTTAGAAATTTCTTTAAAAAACTATGGGAGCAGATCAAGGCCGTTGCTGGCCCAGCCATAGAGAGCATAGGTAAGCACTTTGAAACTGTAATGGGCATTGTAAAGGGTGTTACAAACGGCATTGTAAGCGCAATAAATGTAGCTATACGGGCCATAAATAAAATAAAGGTTAATATACCCGATTGGGTGCCAGAATTTGGCGGCAAAACAATAGGCTTTAACCTTAGAGAAATACCGAAACTTGCCGAGGGCGGTGTAGTAGATAAGGCAACGCTTGCGATGATCGGCGAGGCTGGTAAAGAGGTTGTAATGCCTCTTGAGAATAATACGGGCTGGATTGATAAGCTCGCAAACAAGTTAAGCACCAAGAGTGGCCCTACGAGTAAAACCTATAATATTACTAATAAATTTGAGCGTATGGAAACAAGCCGCCACGCATTGCACAAGGCAAATCTTGAAACCAAGCGCATATTAAAGGAGGCCTAATATATGAAGCTCACACTAATAAATAAAAGCAATCAAATATTAGACCTCCTTAACAACCGAGATAAATTTATATTATCGGGAGTAGAGGGCTTGCACGGCATAGAAACCAATATAGCCGAAAGCGAAACACCGTATACGGACGGCTCAACGGTTGAAAGCGTTAAGGCTCTGCCGAGAGGTATAGAGCTAACCTTTACTTTGAGAGGGAATATACAACAAAGCATAGATTATATAACGAGCATTGTTAAGAGTAAGCAGCTTGTAACATTGCGAGAAATAAACGGCGAGAGGGATATAAGCATAAAAGGCATTGTTACCGTACCGCCTTACTCTCGTAT